>JBBQCR010000371.1:0-3852 GCA_038318935.1 Phycisphaerales bacterium | reverse complement strand
ATGCGCGCACACACCGCCCCGACCTCGCCTGAGCCTGAGCGAAGCCGCCCGAAAGGAAGACTTCCTTTCCATCACCGCCGCCAGCGGCGAATTGCAGGAAAATCAGCGCTACGGACTGTCCAACTTCCGGGGGCGCATTACGCGGAGATCATGCTCGCGCTGCGGGGCGTCCACGCGCATGAGTGTGAGGGAGGGGACGACGAACTCCCATTCATCGTCCTTGACGTCGGTTGGAGAAGGCTTCCTTGCCACGCCGGTACATCGGCGCGATCGGGCGAAAGTCCATAACACGCTCTAGGGAAGCCGGAGTCGCCGCACCGGAGCAAACAGCAAGCCAAGCCCGAGTGCAGTAAGCCCGATCACCGTATAAACGCCACCGATCGAGGCAGAACGAGCTGGCTCCACGGTGGAAGGAACAGCGTCGATACGTGGGTCGAGCGCCACGGCAGGCTCGGGCGTCGTCGCCTGCGCTGCAGAAGCGACGAAGACCGGCTCCGGACCCGCCGCGAGGCAGACGTCGGTGAAGTTGGCGTTGTTGTCGGACGCGAGCCCGAAGGGCCAGCCGGGCACTTCGAAGCTGACCTCGATCTGGGACGAGGCTGCGGCATGGTTGAGCTCCGGGAGTTCAGCGGTAGACCAGATGGCCTTCGAAGGCAACCACACGCCCGGCGCAGCGGCGACAGTCTCGACGACCTTGATCTCTGCGGCCATCGAGCCGTTCGGGGTGAATAGGTGCTGCTTCCGAGGCAGCCAGCCTTCTTCCACGGAGAGCCAAAGCGTCATATGGAGCCCGGAATCGACGTCGACTCCCTGACGAACGTCGACGACGGCTTGGGGCCGTCCGTCGATCAGTTCGAGTTCCGGACGGACCGAGGCACGGCCGGAGCGAAGCATCACCGAGAGGTCGCCCGTTCCGGGCTCGACCAGATCGCCGATCGGGGGCGCCCACCGAATAAGCGAGAGGAACGAGCTCCGGGCCGCAATCGGACTGCCACCGACCGCGGAGCGCTCCGCTGAGCAGATGGACCTCGCGCCGTCGCCTGCCGCAATCATTCCGCCGTCCTCCGCAGCGATGTAGACGGTCGACGGCACCGATGCGGGGTTCTGCCAAGTGCCGTCGAACCACACTCGGAGCTCCCAAAGGCACTGGCCCCCATGCAGCGCGAGACGCTGCTCGTTCCTCTGCGTTTCAGAATGCGGGGTGGGCGCGATGCTGTCTGAGACGACGACGACTTGGAGGTACCCAAGTTGGGTGCGCTGTGCATCGACGTCGGCTGCGATATCGGCGAGCGACGGAAGCTGGGACGCAGCAGCCCCGGACCCCGCGACGAGCGCATGAGCGAGGATGGTGTGGAGTATCACGACGGCAAGCTCCTTCGATAAGAGGTCGCTGAGGAATCCGTGAAAGCGCCGGTGGACGAGCTTCTATTCATGCACAGAACGCCGACGGGCACCGTAGGGACCAAATCGCAGCGAAAGAAATTACTGCTACGCAAAGTGGTGGTGCAAGTGCATCCAGCACCAGTGCCCGCACATAAATAAACCTGATAAGTGTAGCCCGCTTCGGAACAGACGTCGATCTGCGCGGTTTTGTTTGTCGTCCCCCCAGCGGGCATCATGTTGTAAATACTGCCACTTCCAAAGCAACTGGGGATACATCCGTTGCAGTTCAGTTGTGCGCAGGTCACAGACGCGCCTGCGCACGCTCCAGGGTTCAGGACTAAAGGGCCGGGGCGAGGCTCACACGGGCCCGAAGGCTGCACCACTTGCCGAGCAAGCAAGAGCGGAGCGGGGTTAAGATCCCGGCGGTACTCCCTCGAGCCCACCCACGCGGCTGCTAACAGGAGACACACTACCAAGCAACGCCTAGTCGTCAAAACAGGCTCCTTGCGCAGCGGGCTAAACTGCTTTCCGCGCATCGGCGAACTTAGTCGCGAAATCATCTGTCGTAGAGGAATTTCTCAAAATCTGCGAACTATCTAAGGTTTCTGCTTCCTGCCGCCTATGTTCGGGGTCTATTAAGAACTGATCGGAGCGACCTGCCCCCAATCTGTGGTCCAACCCCGATGAGAGTCCCGACCGGGGCTCATCCGGACTCTCATAGCGGCTGGCTCAGTTTTCGGGGGGGCAGGTCAACCACTTGTAGTGCGTGCGGAGCCATTCGATCTGCGAGATGTGGTGATCGCCGTGCCAGGCGTACAGCGATACCGCCTGCCAGAGCGTGAAGTCGCGCTTGTACTGCGGGTGGATGTACACGCGATCGAACTGTTCGTCGCGCATCGCCTTGGTGACGAGCATCCACCGAGCAATCGTGTTGTCGAACAAGGATGTTGAGAGCGAGACGTCACCGAACATGCTGTCCGGAAGCGCCGACCACTTGGTCTCGTCGTAGGCCTTGATCGTCGGACGCTCTTCGGTGAGGGCCAACTTCCACCGGCAGTAGAAGTTCATCGTGCTGTCAGCAAGATGATGCGTGATCTGTCGCACCGTCCAGTTGCGATAGCGGGTTTCCAACCGATCGTGGTCAAGCCCACGGAGAGCCGCACGCAGGCGGGACGGCTGGTTCGCGATGAGCTCGATCTCCCGCGCGACGCGGGTCATGTCGCGACGATCGGCGGATTGCTGCTGTCCAGCCGGATACTCGGGTGCCTGATGGGTTGCAAAGTGGGCGCTTGGTTGCATGAGATTTCTCCTGCGGGATGCGTTGCATTGGCCGCGGCCTACACGCCGCGGGTGCTGGGTTCCCAGATGAGCTTGTGAAGCTGCGTCTGCATGCGGACGGGAAGGCGATCCGCGAGGATCCACTCTGCCAGCGAGCGGGGATGCAGTCCCGGGCAGCCGAGGATCTCCAGACCCGGCCGCTGCTCGAACACGGCGGACATCAGTACGCCAGCGCAGCGCTCGTGCAGGCGATGCTCGAACAGGACGCCCTTCGCCCATTCGTAGTCGGCACGATCGACGATGACAAACTTGATCTCGTCGCGCGGCCGCAGGTCATCGAGGTTCTCCCACAGGTTGCGATCACACTCGCCCGAACCAGGGGTCTTCAGGTCCAGGATGCGGATCGAACGAGGATCGCACGGACGGATGTCGATCGCGCCCGAGGTCTCGATGAGCACCGTTGTTCCCGCGTCGCACAGGGCGGAGACGAGTGCATGCACCCGCTTCTGGGACAGCGGCTCACCGCCGGTGATCTCGACAAGCGGGCAGTTGAAGCGCTGGACCTCGTCGAGAATCGCAGTGATCGGTCGCGGCGTTCCTTCGCGGAAGGCGTACTCCGTATCGCAGTATCGACAGCGAAGCGGACAGCCTGTGAGTCGAACGAAGACACAGGGAAGCCCTGCCCACGTCGATTCGCCTTGGATCGAATAGAAGATCTCGTTGATCCGCAGGGTCAACGCGTCGGACTCCGAGCCGACGGCAGTCTGCGGGATCAGATCGATGTTCGACATGAGCTCAGGGTAGCCCAAATCATCGGGACGTCGGCGACCGATTGGCGACGGACCAAAACGAACAACCCGCGGAAACCCGCGGGTTGACTGAGCTCGCCTCGATTCCGTCACGGTCGTGAACGGTCGAGGGCGAGCGAATGCCCAGGAGAGGGCTCGAACCTCCAAGGGATTTAACTCCCACCAGCACCTCAAGCTGGCGCGTCTGCCAATTTCGCCACCCGGGCGTGGGTATGCGATCTGGGAGGGATAGTATAGGAAATTTGTCGCAATTGTCGAGTGGCGGGTTACTTCACAAACCGCTTGATGATCAACGTGTCGTTCTGCCCGCCAAACCCGAATGAGTTGGAGAGCACGTTCTCGACTTTCGTCGAACGCGCGACGTTGGGGACGTAGTCCATGT
>JBBQCR010000370.1:0-3870 GCA_038318935.1 Phycisphaerales bacterium | reverse complement strand
GGGGCGCATCCGCTGAAGGCCAGTGCAACATTCCTGCCGCGCTCGGCCCTGCCGCGCAGGTGTGCGCTGGCAGCTTTCACACGGTCGCGCTGAGAGCGGACGGGACGGTGAAATGCTGGGGCGAGAACGTCTACGGACAATGCACGGTCCCGGCGAATCTTGGGGTTGTGAGTCAGGTGGCGGCGGGCTGGAGCCACACGGTCGCACTCAGATCCAACGGAACGGTCGTGTGCTGGGGGAGGAACATCGAGGGCCAGTGCAATGTCCCCGCAAACCTTGGCACCGTCGTGCAGGTTGCCGCCGGGAGCCATCACACGGTGGCGCTTCTGGCAGACGGCACCGTCGCGTGTTGGGGATTTGACGGCTCCGGTCAGACCGACGTCCCTGCGAACATCGGCTTCGTCGTACAGGTGGCCGCGGGCTTTTACCACACGCTCGCGCTCCAAGCCGATGGCGAGCTCGTGTGTTGGGGAAGCGATCTCTTCGGTCAGTGCGACGTGCCCACCTGTCTCGGTACGGTCTCCCAAGTCACTGCTGGTGGCAACCACTCCGCTGCGATTGTCAACCTCCCGTTGCTCGGCGACATCAATGGCGACGGCGCGGTGAGCGCCGCCGATCTCGCGCTCCTACTCGGCGCGTGGGGCGCGGTCGGCGGAGCCGCAGACTTGGATTGCGATGGTTTCGTTGGGGGCGCGGATCTGGCGATCTTGCTCGGTCACTGGAGCTGAACGGATCGCCTCGTTCAGTATTCGCTCTCCGAAATCCGGGCCCGCTCCGGCACCGAGTCAGGTGGAGTCATGGTGAGCGAGCGACGTTCCAGTCGCACCATCGCTCTCGCCTCCGCCGGAGCCACGCAGCAAGTGTGCCCGTTGACCGCGACCAGGGAAGCGATTCGCGAAGAGTCGTACGACTGCGCTACCAGCTCGTGTGCACGCGATGGTTCGTCATCACGCTCTCAATTCACTCGTTCGGATCGAGCGTCAACGAGCACCACCCAGGTCATCTCTTCGTCGGGGCCCGCGGGCAAGCGGACGACCTCGACGAGATGTCGTCGATCGCCAGCGAGCGAAGCTTCGAACTTCGCGGTGCGTTCACCGCTCTTGAGTGCGAGCCTGAGTCCGAGGGTCATCGATCGCTTCGCGCGATCCTGACTGGCGGTGATCGAGGTCAGGGCGTTGGAGTTTCCTTCCGCAGATTCGAGCTTTGCTTCGTGATCGAAGCGTGTCACCGTGCTCGGCGACCAGAGTGGGCGGAATCCAGGCGCCTTCTCGATCGCTGCGCGAAGGGCCACGCGATCGTCACCCGCAGCCTTCATCAATGGATCAAGTTCCTTCGTCGGGATCGCGGCGACGACAAGCGACACACGCGCCGCATTGGGGGCTTCCTCGCGCAGCCCGACCAAGAGCGTGCGAATCTGTCGATGGGTCATCGGCGAGGTGCTGATGATGAGACGGCCAGCCTCGGCGGTCAGCTTGTTCCGATCGCCACCGTTGTCGGTCCAGCCGTCGAAATCGATGTGTTCTTGAAGGATCTCGGCGACGCGATCGATGAGGGCACGCATCGGCGATTCGAGCGCCGTGGTGTTCCCGTCGTCGTGTTTCTCGTTGGCGGTGGGTGTCGCGGTGGCCGGCGCGCTTACTGGTGTCGCCATCACGGCCAGCGTGTCGACCAGAGTTGGATCCGAAATGATGTCCGCGATGTCGTAGATGACGGTCTCGCGCAGGGCCGCCAGTCCGCGCTGCGACGTGATCACCAGTTGGCCGGCGCTCGCGTCAACGATGGGATGCTCGCGCTCGCTGCCCATCGCCGCCGCCATCGCCTGCAACATCACCAGCGGCGGAAGGTCTTTGGCGTGGAAGTCAATGCGATCATCCTTCTCGACCGAGACCCAGTGGAGGGCCTGCCAATCGACGCGAAGCGGAACGCCCAGCAACTTCTGAGCGCGAGCCAAGAGGGCCTCGACGGTCTCTTGTGTGGCATCGAGCGAATAGCTGCCGCGCTCGGCGTCGGCGATCGCCCGCATGCTGAGCGACACAGAGTCTGCGGGGGGCGGATCGGTCGGTCCTGCGACCGCAATCACGGCAGTGCAAAGAAGTGCGAGGAGCATCAACGCAACCAACCGGCTTGCCCGCGACATGTTGCGGACCGCTGACCGGTCGAGTGCGTTTTCGAAAGTCACTTGGGCTACGGCCGCGCCAGGATCGCGTTGCGGATCGGCACCACCAAGTGCGGGATGACGCGGTGTTCGGCGAGTCGTTCGGCGTGGCCGCTGAGGGCGGCGAAGACGGTGGCGAGATCGGCCAAGGCTCGGATCGGTCCCATCTTGCGAACCGTCAGAAAGACGCTGATCGGATCGCTTTCCGACGGAGGGAGGTCGACCCGTGGGCGCGACTTGACTTCGAAGCTTGCTTGCAGATCACCGCTGAGGGTGAGCGAGACACCGATCGAGGGTTGCACATCGACGAGCGAGTCCTGTTGGCGATCGATGAGAAGGGCCAGCGGCGAATCGGCGTACAAGGCGTCGAAGATGATCTCGTCGCGCGGCTCATCGGTTTCGAAATCGAAGCCGAAGATGAGTTCGAGATAGTCGACGTCCAAAGGCGAGATCGAGAGGAAGTAGGGGGCGACCTCCAGAATGCGTCGGTGCAATCCATAAGCGTCGTCGAGCGAGGAAGGATTCACCGAGCCCGATCGGAGCGAGGTCTGCCGCATGGCGATCCAGGCGAACTCGCGGTCGGTCTCTGCGCTTTCGAGGGCGATCTCTCCCTCAAAGCGTCGGAAGCGATCGAGGCGCGGAAATTCCTTCCGCAGCCGATCGAACATGTCGAGCACCGGCTCGCGACGATCGGGCAGGTCGAGCTTCAGACCGAGCTTCTGGTTGACGTAGAAGTCACTGCACAGAGCTGCGAAGTTGGGGGCGGCAGGTTCCGCTGGCATGGAGCGATACCCTAGCGAAGGGCGGCGAGTTGCACCCGTTCCCAACAGCTTGTCCACGGGATCTCCGATATGTTCACCGCGTGACTGCTGCACCCGAGCGACCGCTGACGGACCACCTCCCAACCCTTGACGGGTTGCGGGGGGTGGCGGTGCTCTTGGTGATGCTGACGCATCTCTCGCTGACCGACGCAGCGCCGATGCTGGAAGTCGCGAAGAACGCGATCCGTGCGGGCTATCTGGGTGTCGACATCTTCTTCGTCCTGAGCGGCTTCCTCGTCACCCGCATCCTCCGCGCGGACTGGGCCCGCGGCAGGACCCTCGGCCGCTTTCTGTGGCGCCGTTCGCTTCGCATCTTCCCGGCGTACTACCTCCTTCTCGCGGTACTGCTGGTCGTGGCCCCCGGCAGCTACCTGTTGCCGTGCCTTCTATACGTCAGCAACATCACCGATGCGATGCACGAAGAGCTGACCCATCCGATGCGCCACGCGTGGTCGCTGGCGATCGAGGAACAGTTCTATCTGTTGTGGCCGGCGGTCTTCTATCTCGTCGGCGATCGACGCGGTCGATGGATCGCGTGGTGCGTCATGCCGTGCATTGCCCTCCTGACGCTCGCATTCATTCTGTGGCTATCGCGCGACGGCCGCGATCTCGGCGCGTGGGTCTATCGATTGCCGCTCACCCGCTTGCTGTCGTTGTCCCTCGGCTGTTCGATCGCCTTCCTCGAACCGTGGTTGCGTGAGCGCCGCTCGCGCATGTTTCTCACTGCAATGGCGTGTGCCGCTCTTGGCGCATTCATGCTGTTGTTGGGCGCGCGATACGGAAAGACAACATCGGGCACCCTCGGAACGGTCGGATTTTCGCTGGTGTCGACGTGGGCGGTCCTGACGGCGATGTGGCTTCACACCGCGGGTCCGCTGCTGCGGGCGATCCTCG
>JBBQCR010000369.1:0-3888 GCA_038318935.1 Phycisphaerales bacterium | reverse complement strand
CGAGACGGCTCGCTGATGAGCGTCGAACGCCACCACGCCGTAGTCCTGCGGATTGTTGACGTGGTACGCGAACACCGTCGCCCCCGTCTCGCGCAACGAAACCTCACGCAGTCGGCGCTGGAGTTCGGTGCCGTAGAAGATGTTGTCGCCAAGCACCATCGCACTCGGGCTTCCCGCGAGAAACCGCTCACCGATGAGGAAAGCTTGGGCCAGTCCCTCGGGCCGCGGCTGGGCTTCGTACACGAACTCCACGCCCCATCGCGAGCCATCACCAAGCAACTGCTTGAACGCTGCCTGATCCTGCGGTGTGGTGATGATCAGGATCGAGCGGATCCCAGCAAGCATCAGCATCGACAGCGGGTAGTACACCATCGGCTTGTCGTAGACCGGCATGAGCTGTTTGCTCACCGCCTTGGTGATCGGATAGAGCCGGGTGCCCGAGCCGCCGGCGAGAATGATGCCCTTCCGTTGCCGCTGCATAAAGGTGTGTTCCGTGGCGAGAGAGTCGTGGTCCCGTTTCGATCGTGGGTTCAGACCTTGGGCTTGGCCGCAGCCGCGTCCACTTGCTTCTTGACATCGGCGAGTCGGTCAAGGAGCGTGCGCTCTGACAGCGGATCTTCCGCGAGCAATCGTTCCGCCGATCGCACCGCCCGACGAGCGTCGTCGATATTGCCCGCGGCAAGTTCCACGCGGGCAAGCGTCAGATACACGCTGGCGCTGGCGTCGGGTCGGGCCGCGAGAGGGGCGAGCAACGCCCGAGCCGCATCCAGTTCTTTGCGAGCCAGGAACACCGTGGCCTTCGTTTCCAAGAGGCCGACGTCCTCCGACTGCATGACCAACGCTCGGTCAATCGCGACCATCGCCTGATCGAGGTTGACGCCCGCTTCGGCGAGCGCCGAGGCCGCGTTGTTGCTTGCGTAGATGGCGAAGCTCATGGCGGGCGCGAGTTCCGCCTTCGACTTTGCGTCCAACGTGTTGCACACAAGCAGGCGATCGCGATCCGCCGCTGGCAATCCCGACCACACGCCCTCATAGAGGGCGCTTGCCGCCATCGCGTCACCCGATGCCGCAGCTAGGTCAGCCGTCAGCAGTTGGGTGATCGGGGCGTTCCGAGTGGCTGGGGAGAGCGACGCGAGGAGGGCCTTTGCCTTGCTTTGGGCGTCGCCCGCATCCCGACGTCGGGCGAGCGCTGCGTACTCCGTGATGAGCGCCAAGCGGCCGTTGTCATCGACCCCAATGACTGCTGCGGTGCGCGCGAGGGCGTCAAGGGCAACGGGCGAGGCCGCAAGCCGGACGCCCCGCAGCCATTCGACGCGCAGACCGGGATCGGAAAGTTGACTCCTCACTGCGTTGAATGCCGACTCCGCTTGTCCTTGGAGAAGAAGTACCGTGGCGTAGGTACCCAATCCATCAGGGTGGGCTGCAACATCCGACTGCAGCCGAACAAAATAAGGCTGCAGGATCGTGGACGCCTCGTTCGGCTTGCCCGCGAGGAGTGCTAGGCGTGCGAGGAAGAGATCTGCATCGAGTGGCGAGTCGGCAGTCAAAGATCGCCATGTACGGGCAGCCTCGCGCGATTCGTCCAGCCGACGCTGCGTCAACAGGAGTCGCGCCGCGAGTTCAGCCGGTTGTGGCTCCGTGGGCAAGCGAGCCATACCGCGTCGTGCGAGTTGGACTGCCTCCGGGATCTTGCCAGCGGCAGCGTGCAGTTCGCAGGCGCTGACCCACACTTGCACCGAATTCGGATATCGCTCGGTAAGAGCGACGAGTGCCTTGAGCTGGGAGTCGTCCGGCGCCAGCATTCCGTCAGCTCCGGCAGAAGCTCTGACGATCGAGAGTAGATCGGCGAGCGCTGGGTTCTCGGCCCGAAGGGCACTGAGCGACGCGTCGGAAATCTCGCGCGAACTGGAATCGGCCATCAGGAGCGACGAAACGAATCCCAAGAGCTGCGGGTCCTTTGGCGTCTTTGCTAAGCCAGCCTGAGCCGCCGCAATTGCCGCGGGCACGTCGCCTTGCGCGAGCTTGAACCGAGCCGCGAGTAGCGCGACACCAGGCGAGTCCGGCGCCAGCGCGATAGCCTCCGCGACGGCGGGTCCAGCGGATTTTGGATCGCCGTAATCAAGCTCGAGCTTGGCCAAGAGATACGCTCGGTTTGACGGCACCAGTGCCGGCTTCTCACGCGCCGCGTCTTCGGTGATCAACGCCCGGGCAGCCGCGAGGCGGCCGTCACGGGCGAGAAACTCGGCGTACGCCATGGTCGAAAGGATTGAACGATCGGGCCGGCTGATCGCCTCTTTGAAGGCTTCCTCGGCCTTGGCTGGCTGACCCGCGCGACGTCGCACATCTGCCAGCGTCACGAGATCGGCTTCGGTGCGGGAACTGCTTGCCACTCGCTCAAGGGTCGGAATCGCGGTGAGAAAGTCCCCCGATGAAACGAGCAGGCCCGCGGCAAGTCGCGATTGATCGGTATCGCCTTCTGCGGAACGCATGTACTGCTGGAGATAGCGACTGGCGCTCGTGAAGTCACCGGACGATTGCAGCAGCGTGATGAGTTCGGGATAGAGATCGCGTCGTCCCGGCTGGAGATCGACGGCGGTGCGCATCTGCTTCGCGGCACCAGCGAAATCAGGCGGCTGCGTGGACGCGAGAAGCCGAGCAAGCGTCACCATGGCCGCGGTCGAGCCAGGATTCGTACGAAGTAGATCATCCACCGCGGCGGCGGCGGTGCCGACCTTGCTCGCGTCCAACCGATCAAATCGAAGGACCGCGGAGGCCTCGGTCAGGATCGCCCGGCTCGAACGCTCACCGCTTAAATCCTTCAGGCTCTTGAGAGCCGCATCAACGAGCGCCCGATCGTTCCACGTCGCTGGCTGTCCAAGCACGAAGGACACGCAGTCCATGCTGCCGCTGCCTGCGCGAAGGCACTCAGCGAGCATGGCGACGGCGTCGTCATCGGCAGCGGCGACGGCGGCCTCGGCTTGCACCTGCGCGAGTCGTGCTTGTGCTGCGGGGTTGGCGTTTTCGGCGAGAGCGTCGCGGGCAACCGACCGTGCGGCTGCGAAATCGCCGCGCTCGATCAGCAGGCGAGCCGTTGCCACGGTGATGTCGGTTGGATCGACGCCAGTCTTCGCCCGAGCTTTCTCCAGCGCCTCGTTGGCGATGGTGCCAAAGCGCCGATTGCCGAGCAGGCCAACGATCTGAAGAAGCGTTTGCGAAGACGTGTCCGTCGCCGCGACTGCCTTCGCGGCAAGACGCTTGGCCTCTTCGTCGCGTCCTTCTGAAACCTTGGTGGCGATGAGTGAGGGAAGGAGCGACGTCGGAGAGCCGAGCGATTCGTAGAGGTCGGAGAGGAAGGTGCTGGCGGTGAAATTCGCAGGCAGCGTTGGATCAACGCTGGTCAGCGAGCGCCCCTCACGACGGATGGCGTCGCACGTCTGGGCCAAGACCAGACCAACCGAGACATTCGGGAACCGCACCAGAAGTTGCCGAGCAAAGAGATACGCTTCGTCGGTCTGCCCCACGGTCAAGAGCGCCGATGCCGTCTGCACACCCGCTTGCAGCCATCGACCACGCTCAATGTCGTAGGCGTCGCGGTACATTCGGAGGGCCTCGTCCGGGTCGCCCATGCGCAGCGCCACGTCGCCGGCGCGGAGCGAGAGGAACGCATCGAAGGATCCCCTTGCGGACCGATCCATCGCGGTGTGTTGCCCCGCCCGCGCGAACGCCGCCATCGCAAGCTTGGGCGCCGTTGGCACTCCGCCTGAGGAGATGTTGGCGATGCGGCTCGCTTCCACGGCGTCGATCCACGCGACGATCTGGTCCTCCGTGGCATGGTCACCTTTCACGAGCGCTCGAAGTTCACCGATCGCGGCGTTGGAAGCGGCGGTG
>JBBQCR010000368.1:0-3888 GCA_038318935.1 Phycisphaerales bacterium | reverse complement strand
ACGGCGCCGATCCGAACTCGGTGCGCGGGTTCTTCGACGAGATGATGGGACTCGGTGTCGAAGGCATGATGGTGAGTCCCGGCTATGCCTACGACAAGGCACCCGATCAGAAGAACTTCCTTGAGCGCGAGAAGACGCACGATCTCTTCTCGATGATCCTGTCCAACCGCAAGGACGGGAAGCGGCCGTGGCGTTTCAATCAGTCGGTGCTCTTCCTTGAGTTCCTCATGGGGAAGCGCGACTACGAATGCACGCCGTGGGGCATGCCTACCTTCAACATCTTCGGATGGCAGAAGCCCTGCTACCTGTTGCAGGAAGGCTACGTCGATACCTTCCGTGAACTGATCGCCGATACCGAATGGGAACGGTACGGCCGAGCCAGCGGGAACCAGAAGTGCCAGAACTGCATGGTGCACTGCGGCTACGAGGCGAGCGCGGTGCACCACACCTTTGCGAGCGTCGGCGGACTCTTTGCGACTGTGAAGGGCATGCTCTTCGACACCCACCAGAGTCCCGCTGCGAAGCGACGTCTGGCCGAGGAGGCCGAGAAGCCGCACGGTCCAGTTGCCCATCTTGTGCAACTGGGTATTGCCGCCGATGTGATCGAACGCGACGGGAAGCGCAGCGTGAAGCTGGTTGAGGCATCTTCCGCGGCGTAAGTCGACGCGCTATCAACGCGATTCGCGTGTGGACAACCTGCCCATCGACCTTCGATGCGAGCGGTATCTCACACCATGAGCGTCATGCCCTTCCGCTCCGGCTCTATCGGCTACTCGCGATTCTCCGTCTCTGCTCCTTCAGCACGTGGCAGCGCCTTCGACGCTCCCGACGAACGATTGTTCACGCTTCTGCGAGAGCATCTCGTGCGTGCCTCGTCGATCGGCGAGCCGAAGGAGGTCATGAGCGGCTTCTGCACCGGCCGTCATGTCTTTGACGGCGAGTTCACCTACGAGAGCTGCGGTTTCGCGGCGTCGCTCTTGGCGGCGATGCGGATCGATGTCGCCAAGATCCCGACCGAGATCAAGCGGGCGTATCGCACGATGGCCGAGGACGCGCGACGCGGAAAGGACGCGGATGGTCAGCAGGCCCTCTCGCGCGCATCGCGTCGCGAAGCGAAGGAAGAGGCGGAGGAGCGCGGTCATCGCGACCTCGCGGAAGGGAAGTACCGGCGCATCGCGATGGTGCCTTTTCTCTGGGACTTGCCCAGCGGCCTGCTGCTGGCGCCAATTACCAGCGATGTGCAGTTTCAGGAATTGAAGTCGCTGCTCGATGCTGCGTGCGGCGTACGGCTCGATCGTCGCTCGGCGGGAAGTGTCGCAAACGAACTGCTCGGAGCCCGTGGCATGACTGCCGCGCTTGAGGACGCGATGCCCGACGCCTTGGTGCAGCGACCGGAAGGCGTCGGCGACGAGCAGGACGATGTCGGTCCGTCTGCGGCGCACTTCCGAGCCGCTGGTCGGCCGGAGGTGCCGTGGGCTCAGGCGTCGGGCGAGCCGTGCGACTTTCTCGGCAATCTGTTTCTTCTGTGGCTCTGGTGGCACTGCGACGAACACGAGGGGCTGATCGACACTGGAGGTCCGACGGTCGCAGTGGTCATCGAGCGACTTCTCGACATGGAATGCGCTTGGGGGGTGACTGGCACGCAGAGCCTGCGTGGCGATGCGCCGACCAAGGTCGCCGAGGCCGCCAAGGCGCTGCAGTCGGGCAAGTGGCCGCGCAAGGTCGGTCTTGTACTTGCGGCGCACGGACAGGAGTTTCGGCTCGCGCTGCAGGGCGATCGCTTTGCTGTGAGCGGACTCAGCCTGCCGAAGCCAGAGGAGGAAAATCGTCTGACGCCGCGGCAGTCACTCGAGCAACGGGTGGATCATCTCTTGACGCTCGATCGGATTCTCACGCTGCTCTACGACGCGTTTCTCAAGGAGCGATTCGGCCCGTCGTGGCAGACGCGAGCGGGGCAACTGCGCGAGTGGATCGCCGCCATGGGTCGGGGGAATCGGGCACCGGCTGGCCGAGTCGCCGCCGTGTCGTCGTTGGAATCGAAGCCCGAGGCTCTCGCGACACTCCGGTAGCGAGAGCACTTCCTGAAAGTACGCCTCGCATTCTCCCATCAACGAGTCTCAGTCCGTCCCCTCCGACATCCAGGAACTTCCGCATGACGCCCTCGATCGCACTCCGCACACTCGCTGCGGCCCTTCTCGTCCTCCCGCTTGGTGCCTGTCTTCCGCTCGACGGAAAGGCGGATCGAGCCATGACCGCGAGCGAGGCCAAGCCGACATCGCTCACCATCAACAGCCGGTTCTGCGATGTGGAGTTGAGCCTTGCGACAGGCGAGACGGTGAGCGTCGACGCGAAAGTTCATCTGGAGACCAGCGGCGGCAACGCCACCGCGGAACGTGAGATTGAGTTCGTTGCCGTCCAGGTGGTTCGTGAAGGGGACACGCTCATCATCCGACAAGGTCCCGTTGGGGGAGATCCATCAAAGCCGTGGTCCTTCAGCGGTAGTTCCGCTGGTTCAGGCGTGATTCGAGTGGCGTTGCCCGCGGGCGTACCGTTCGTCATCAAGGCCGCCTCGGGCGATGTCACATGCAATGGCGACTTCGGCGACATCGCCGCGACGATCAATACTGCCTCAGGTGACATCAAGACGACCCTCGGTGCGAAGAGCCTTTCCGCAGAAGCGGCCAGTGGCGACAGCACGCTCAAGTTCCTTCGTCCGCTTCAGCGACTGCAATGGCGCGGCGCATCGGGCTCGCTCGATGCGAAGGGTGTGATCGCCAAAGCCGATCTGAACGGCGCGAGCGGTGACATCGTCGTCGACGGCCTCACGGGCTCTTGCGATGCCTCCGCAGCCAGCGGTTCGATCCGCCTCGTGTTCTCTGCATTCACCGCCGAAAGCGTCGTCTCAGCCAGTGCTGCCAGCGGCGACATCGTGATCGTCTTGCCAGCCGACGCGAATCCGTCGGGAACCATGCGGACTGCCTCGGGCAGCATGTCAGCGCCCATGCCGATGACCACCAGCCGTGGCACCGCAACATTGAGCGGGACGATCGGAACCATCAAGGCATCGGCTGCCTCGGGCGACGTGACGATCAAGAAGCAGGGCTGACACCGACGCGGGCCACCGCAAGAAATCGATCGGCCTCGGTGGTCCTCACAACGAGGGTACTCCAGCGATGGATGCCGAGCTGTCGTACGGCAGACGTGTTCAGCACGAGGTGCAGTTCGTGCTCGCCCTTCTTCGGGCGACGCTTGATCGCTCGGATTTCGCTCCAGGGCAGTACGAAGCGCAGATGACGTCGTCGGATCTCTAGATGCGTCGGCATGGCGATCCACGCCACTCGCTCGCCGCTATGGCGAGTGAGAAAGCGTGCGAGTCCGACCGCCAGAAGCACCAGAAAAGGTACGAGCAGGATTGTGTACACCGCAGCGGCGAGTAGGAACGACGCTGCGCCGACCAACCACGGAATCCACGGCCTGCGAAACGCGGCGCCGCGCACCACGCACCACGATGGATCGTCGGCGGGGCGACCGCAGAAGGAGCAGGGGCCGAGCGGGGCGATCGAACGCGGCATCGCGTCACAGCCGACGCAACGGTCGTCGCTAGCCGATCGCGGTCGATCTCCGACTCGCCATCGATCGATGCGCGGCATCTCGGCGGTGATCGTCTCGCTGTCGCGGCGCTGCCACCGCTGATACCACACGTTGCCAATGCGGCGGCCTCGAAACAGGATGCCGATCCACGCGTCGTGCGGGCGATCAATCACCTCCGCCGCCCGCATCGTGCTCCAGTCGTGGACCAGCAGGCCAAAGCCGACACCGCTCGCGCTGCACACGATCGGTGGCATCGTCTTGCGACTCTCAAGTCGGGCCTCGGATGACTTCGACTCC
>JBBQCR010000367.1:0-3889 GCA_038318935.1 Phycisphaerales bacterium | reverse complement strand
GGCGAGGTACTGCATGTTGACCTGAACGACGTGACGGCCGCTTTCAAGAGTGACGACGTTCGGATTGACACCGATGAGCGGGCGAGGCATGGACGGGAGGATACCGGTATCGCGGCGAGGAAGGCATCGCGGCGTAGGACGTGCGATCATGCGACCATGAACACGCTGCTTGCGAGCTTCCTCGTCGCCGCCACGCTTCGAGGCCAGTCCAACGCTACCGCGCCGCCTCCAGCGACTGCAGCGAGCCAGAGCGAGCGAATGCTCGGGGAACGGGCGATGGTCGATGCGGCCAACGCACTTCTTGCGTCGCTTGACGATACCAGCCGCGCCAAGGTTCAACGGCCGTTCGCCGACCCGAGTCGGACGCAGTGGTCGTTCGTCCGTGGTCCGCGCGATGGTCTCTTCCTGAGCGACATGACCGCTGCGCAGCGCGACGCGGTGATGGCTCTCGTCGCGACGGGACTCTCCGGACAGGGGATGGAACGAGTTCGCCGCATTCGTATCGGCGAAGATCTCAATCGCGCAGACGAGATCGAGCGCAAGGTGAAGGAACTCACCTACGGGGCGGATCGCTACGCGGTGCTGGTCTTCGGCACACCGGGCGACGGCGCTTGGGGCTGGCGATTCGAAGGCCATCACATTGGATTGCACTTCAGTTCCATCAGCGGCGACACGACCACGACGCCGCTTTTCTTCGGCAGCTTTCCGGCAACGCTTCGATCCGGACCGGAGAAGGGAACCCGGCCGCTCGGCGCAGAGCAGGACGTTGCCCTCGAACTCCGGCGCACCTTCAGCGAAGCGCAGGTGAAACTCGCGACTGTCGGCGACGCGGCGCCCAGCGACGTCATCACCGGCCCCGGACACGAAGCGATGTTGAAGTCGCCCGAGCAGCAGGGAGGCATCACCATGGCGGACCTGACGACCGAACAACGGGATCGACTGTGGGGCCTGGTCGTCCGCTATGCGAACGACCTTCGGGGCGACCTCGCGTCCGAGGAACTTCGGCGCATCAAGGACGCGGGTACCGAACGCATCCGTTTCGGTTGGGCGGGCGAGCCGGCGCTCGACAAGCCTCACTACTTCCGCATCGGCGGTCCGACGTTTGTGATTGAATTCGACTGCACCGCGGGCAACCCCGATCACGTGCATTGCGTCTGGAACGATCCGGCGCGGAACTTCGGTGATCCGCTGGCAGCGCACGTTCGTCAGGAACATCCGAAGCCCGATCGCTGATCGATCAGGACACGCGGAAGCGCCCGGACTGCGAGAGAAACTTCACCGGGTTGTCAAAGCTGATCTTGCGGATCAGGTCTTCGGAGTGTCCACGTCCCCGCAGTTCGATCTGGCATTTGGGCACCGCCAGTGGATCGCTGTGTCCCCAGTCGCCGGCGGAGTTGATCCACAATCGTTCGCCGTGAAAGTTCTCAACGATGTCCGCGGCCCGCTGCGGTGTGCATTTGGTGTCGGGATAGAGCGTCATTCCGGCCCAGAATCCGCGATCGAGCACGAGCTTCACGGTGTGCTCCTCCACGTGGTCGATGAGCACGCGCCCCGGATCGAGTGCCGTGTGACTCGCAATCGCATCGAGGATGAGCCGAGTTCCCTTGAGCTTGTCCTCCAGATGCGGCGTGTGCACGAGGACCATGAGGTTGTGCTTCACCGCAAGATCGAGATGCTCGTTCAGAATCGTCAGCTCGTTCCTGCTGTTCTTGTTCAGCCCGATCTCACCGATGCCGAGGACGTTCTCGCGCTCCAGGAATTTCGGGATGAGTGCGATGACCTCGCGGGCGAAGACCGGATCTTCGGCCTCCTTCGGATTGATGCAGAGCCAGGTGTGATGTCGAATGCCGTACTGGGCCGCGCGACGTGGTTCGAACTCGGTCAGCAGGCTGAAGTAGTCGTGAAACCCTTGGGCCGACGAACGGTCGTATCCGGCCCAGAACGCGGGTTCGGTGATGGCCACGCAGCCAGCGAGCCGCATCCGCTCGTAGTCGTCGGTAGTGCGGCTCACCATATGAATGTGCGGATCGATGTAGGTCATGCACCACCTCGCGGGCCCGGAGATGGGCGCGTTCCCTGGTGAGCGCCGGTCGCACCCTTCACGCTGGCCTTGGCGATCGGTTCGGTCGAGGGATCGCTGAAGTGCTCCAACACGCGCCGGGCTCGTTCGGGCTTTCCGTCGGTGAGAATCGCGATCGCTCTGAGCAGCGCGTCGTGGCGGAAGTCGAAGCCATCGCCGCCTTCGCGCGGAGTCGCCCGCTCGATGCGATCGAGGTACGACGCGAGATCAAGCAGCTTCGCGCGGTGCTCGATGAAGTAGCGGTCGATCGCCGCGGTCCGGTCCAGTGGAAGCGAAACAGCCATGGGATCGCATGGTACGTGCCGCGTGGCGTTCAGCGAGGTCGCAATCGCGAGATCGCCGTCCGCAGCAGCGAGTGATCGAGCGAGTGCACGTCCACAGGCTGGCCGATGCCGCAGAGCAGCGTGATGGTGAGCCGGCCACCGAGATGCTCGCGGAACTCCTCGAGTCCGCGCAGCACGCTGTCATCGTCCTCGAGCGCGGGATGCCACGTCGCGATGCCGAGGCGATGCAGAAGTTCGATCGTGCGTTGCCCCTCGTTCTCGGACAGGCGACCGTCAAGCGTCGCGTACATGGTGTCGAGGGCCACACCGATACCGACTGCTGCTCCGTGCGAGAGCGAAAAAGCAGTGAGTGATTCCAGCCGGTGCGCGGACCAGTGACCGTAGTCCAGTGGTCTCGCTTCCTTGGTTTCGAAGGGATCGCCGCCGCGAACGATGTGCTGGAGATGCAACTCCGCGGAGCGTCGGATGATCGGCATCGACACGTGAAGATCACGGTCTCGGATCGCTTCGGCGTCGGCCTCCATGCGAGCGAACAGCGCGGGATCACGAAGGAGAGCGATCTTCACCGCCTCGCTGAAGCCGTCGCGCCAATCCGCGTCCGACAGAGTGGTCAACAGGAGTTCGTCGTTGAGGACCGCCCATGGCGGCGAAAACGCACCGACAAAGTTCTTCTTCCCGTTCCGGTTGATGCCGTTCTTGACGCCCATCGCAGCGTCGTCCTGAGCGAGCGTCGTCGTCGGCACACGCACGAGCCGCACGCCACGATGGGCCGTGGCGGCCGCGAATCCAACCGCGTCGAGCATCGCGCCACCACCGACAGCCACGACGAAGCTCTGTCGGCAGATCCGATGATGATCGACAGCATCGATGACCGTCTCCACGGTCGCGGAGTCGTTCTTGGTGCGCTCGCCACCGCGGACTTCGATCGTCGCTTCGATGCGCGGCACGCGGGTCGGATGCGCGGCTGCATAGGCCGCGATTCGCTCAGCAAGGTGCGGCCACGCCTTCGCGACACCGTCGTCGAGGACCAGCAGCAGTCGCGAAGGTCCCTTTCCCCGACCATGCGGATCAAGGGCGTCGGCGAAGGTGGCGTTGGAGACCGCGAAGAGATCACGCGTGAAACGAATCCGATGCACGAAGTCAACGGAAAACGCCGCGTTGGTGGCACCGAGCGCTGCGAGGCTGCCGTCGAGCGATGCGGGGGAACTGGAGTCGGATCGGGGCTGCACGGAGAGGCGAGAGGATAGGGCCGTCTCGGCGAGACGGGCCAGTTTCGAAAAAAACGACGCCGCCCGCGCCGGAAGGCGCGGGCGGCATCGGAGCGTCAGACCCAGGTGACTGTGCGGGGCACGCCCCCGAGAAGCCGATGCATCGATTCTCAGCGGCGACGACGTCCACCGACAAGGCCGCCCAGGCCAAGGAGGGCCAAGGCTCCCGGGGTCGGGACCAATGAGCCCTGGACATCGACGTAGAAGCGGGAGGGTGCGGGGGCGCCTGCGGCGTCCGTGAAGTTGAAGAATGATTC
>JBBQCR010000366.1:0-3895 GCA_038318935.1 Phycisphaerales bacterium | reverse complement strand
GTGCCATGATGAGAGCTCCTGAGTGTGATACGGATCGTGATTGACTGCCGCGTTCAAGCGCGTCGCAGTATGCCGGATTCGCCAGAGCGAGTGTGCGCCCGGAGGGCGCTACGGAGCGCCACAATTGGTTTCAGGGTTTCGGACCGTCTGGGGGCGGAGGCTCGTCCGCGAGTGGAATCGGTTCGTCCGCTTCGATGATCTGCCTTTCACCGCGCACAGTCCGAGCGTTGCTCGGCGCAAGCGGGCGCTGCGGACCGCGGGCCGCACGTTCCGCCGCTGGATTGAAAAGAGGGAGTTGCGGCAAGGCAACGCCCAGTCGAAGGAAGAGCTTGCCGAGGGCGACGAGAGGAACGATGAAGGCCAGCGAGGCGAGCACCGAAACCATGCAGGCCAGCACGAAGAACCGATCGTACGCCACGCCACCTGACATATGAAGGAGGGATGTCGCACCCCACGCAGCGAGCATGCCCGCCGACAGCGAGACGAACAGAAGGTCGTCGCGTCGAAGAAATCGATGCGCTGCAACAATCGCGGTCGTTTCGGTGACGGCGTTGCCGAGTTGACGCATCGACCAGAGACTTGCGATCAGCGTCGGCAAGAGGCAGGTCATCGCGACGAGTTGATATCCCGCGGGGAGCTGGACCGCGGATCCGATGCAGCAGGGCGCGAGGGCCATCAGCCCGGCGAGACTCGCGACCACAGCGTGGACGCGGGTCAGGAACATCGCCGAAGCGAGCTTCCGCCCGACATCCCCTTCGATCATGCCCGCGAGCCGAAGCCCGGCTGCGATGTCGCGCACGCCAAGCACTTGGGACACCGCCTGCATGGCAAGGGCCACCAGTCCAAGGCCCCCGAACACAGGATGCAGCGGTCCACCCAAGAGGAGCGGGGCCAACCCCCACAGTCCGGAGGCGACCCACCGCGACCCGTCGGCGATCGGCTCCCAAGCGTCGACCGATCGTTGCGTACCGATCAGAACTTCATCGAGACCGACCCTGAGCCTGTCCCCGAGGCCAGTCCCAATTCCGGTCCGACCGAGTATCGAATCGGGGTTGCTGAACCCGATCGCCAAGCCGCACTCTGGGCAACGGCCCTTGGGATCCAGCCCGCGGAGGTCGTACGAGCAGCGCCGGCACTGGGCCCGCACCGCCAACCTCGGATCCCGCGCCGCGTCGGTCGGCGGCAGAGGAGCCCGGCTTCCCGCAGACCGGCCAGCCTTCGCCTCTCGCGCCGGAGGCAGGGGATCGGGCTCGTCCATCGACCATGCCTCCGTTCCGGGGTTGCGGCCGCAAATGCTCCGACCTTCGCGGAAGTCGAAACGCCCGAACCGACCCCGAGTATAAGACGAAGGTTCACTCGGACTTCTGCGTTCGGCTCCCCGGGTTTCTTTTCCGCTCTGAACGCATCAACCGAAGGACCTGAAACGCCGATTCCGATCTGTTCGAGTCACCTCTCAGCGACTGTTGGGCCGATCGGGTCTCGACGGCGACCGGCACGTAGCGCCGGCCGCGCATAGACGCTAGAACGACATCGCTCCCACGCATCCGACGGTCGTCGGACGCACCAGAGCACCAGCGAGGGCCGGCTCCACCGAGCCGCCAGAGGCACGCCATGCCGAACCGTTCCGTTTCGTCCTCTTCCGACCGAAGCACCACCCCGTTGTCCAAGCCACCCACCGTCGCTCGCCGGCTGCTCACCCTGAGCGTTCCCGCGAGCGTGTGTGCGTTTTTGATCGCCAGTTGGCCGGTGCCAACAGACGCAGCGGGCAACGCTGGCAGCGTCGCCGGGTCGATGCGCTATGCGGCACTGACCGGTGCCTCGAACTCGACGACTCTCCCAGCAGCCTCATTCTGGCAATCAACGCCGTCGGGCTCGTCGGGAACCCAGGATCGCGTCACCGCGGGGAACACCGCCGTGGCGTCGTGGGCCGACGGCATCTGGAAGTCGGCGAAGGATGGCAAGCTCACTGAGGTGGAGGCCGCCCTCATGAGCATTCCCGACGGCAAGGCCGTCACCGAAGTCGAACGACTTCGAACCTTGGCCAAGGAGCGGACGACCCACGCGGAAGCGTCCAAGACCGATCGCAGCAAGGTCCTCGAGGCCGCGAGCAACGAACTCAACGAGAACCTCGCCAAGGGCGACATCAGCAAGGCCCTCACCGCCGCGGTGAAGCTGCAGACGCTCTCGGATGATTGGAAGACGCCGCTGCAGCGCGACGACATCAAGAAGCTGATTGCCGCCGCGGTGGCTGCAGATGTCAAGGCCCAACAGGAAGGCGACTGGCTGCTCTCACAGGAAATTCTCTACCGGCTCCGCACGCTGCACGAGGACGCCGGCGATCGCGACAGCTTCAAGCGATACGCCGACGCGCTGGAGAAAGTGAATCGTCGCATCGGCCTGCTTGCCCAGTACGCGCCCAAGCAGCTCTACGACCTTCGAAAGATTCAGGCGGAGCGCCTTGGCAAGGAAGTGCTTGAGAAGTTCCCGGCGTGGAACGCCGCGTTCGCCGACGACTGGAAGGAGCAGATTCGCGAGATCACGCGGCCCATGCTCTCCGCCGGTCTCAAGAAGGCTGCCGAGGAACACATCAGCGCCAAGGGCTGGTCACCACTTCTCGATGGCGGCGTCAACGCGCTGTCGATCATGGCGACGACCGAGGGACTCAGCGAGACCTTCCCCGGACTGGGCGATCCGAAAAAGGTCGAGGCGTTCCTTGCCGCGGTCGACAAGTCGAAGGCCAAGCTCGCCGCGACGCCGGTCGATCAGATCGGTCGTGGCGACTACAACGAGATTCTTGGTGCGGTGCTGAGCGCCAACAACGCGAGCATCGCGCTTCCCGACAACGTGCTGCTGCACGAGTTCGGCGATGGCGCCATCGATGAACTCGGCAGTCGCTACGACGACCAGTACACCGAAATGATCTGGCCGGAGCGGCTTCGCCGATTCCAGCAGCAGGTCGATGGTGACTTCGTCGGCGTGGGCATCCTCATCCGCCACGACGACAAGCGCGACATCGTGGTCGTCAATCCGCTGGAAGGCTCTCCCGCCGCCCGCGGGGGCGTGAAGGCCGAGGACCGCATCGCCGGCGTCAACGGTTCGCCGGCCATCGGTTGGACGCTCAACAAGGCCGTCGACTCGATCACCGGCCCCGCTGGCGAGAAGGTCACGCTGAGCATCAAGCGTCCCGGCACGGAAGACCCCTTCGACATCGCGCTGGTGCGCGACCGAATCAAGATTCGCTCGATCAACGGCTGGTGGAAGAAGGGTCTCGATTCCAACGGCGCTCCGCAGTGGAACTACTGGATCGATGAGACCTCGGGCATCGGCTACATCCGACTGACGTCCTTCAACGAGGACAGTTTCCAAGATTTCCGCACCGCGGTCGCCCAGATGCGCTCGCAGCGGCAACTCAACGGTCTCATTCTTGACCTCCGCTACAACCCCGGTGGACTCCTGAAGTCAGCCGTCGAGTTCACCAACGAGTTCGTTCCCGAAGGCACCGTCGTCAGCGGCGAGGATCGCAACGGCAAGGAAGTCTTCAACCTGAAGGCTCAGGCACAGCGGGCCGAGTTGCAGGGACTCCCCTTGGTGGTCCTCGTGAATCAGGGCTCGGCAAGCGCCAGCGAGATTGTCTCTGGCGCGCTGCAGGCTCATGACGCCGCGGTCATTCTCGGCGAGCGCAGCTTCGGCAAGGGCAGCGTGCAAACCGTGCACGACATCTCTGATCACAACGCCAGCGCAGCGATCAAGCTGACGACCCAGCACTACGTGCTGCCGCCGATGCCTGGCGAAACGCACGGACGATTGGTGCACAAGGTCCCCGGTGCAGAAGACTGGGGAGTGAACCCGGACATTCAGGTGAAGATGACGCCGGAGCAGATCGAGAAGTCGCTTG
>JBBQCR010000365.1:0-3916 GCA_038318935.1 Phycisphaerales bacterium | reverse complement strand
GACCCGTTCCCGCCGCGAGCGAACAGTCCGCCGACCTGCGCCGCGTTGTAGCGACCGAGGCGATCGACATGCCGGTGGGACGGCGCTGGAAAGCGTATGGATCGGCGAAGGCGATCGATAGCGCAGATGTTCCCGCGCAAGTCGCAGCGACGATCGAGGCGCTTGCACCGGCGTATCGCACCGGAGTCCGGGTCGCGAAGGGTGAGCTTCTCCTCTCGCTCGACGACAAGGACTTTGTGCGTCAGCTCTCGATGGCTCAAGAGGCTCTGGCATCGATCGACGCTCAACTCGCCTTGCTCGACATTGATGCGCGATCGGCGGAGAGTTCGATCACGATCGTGGAGCAGGAAGCAGAACTCGCCAAGGTCGACGTCGAACGGGCCGTGCAGGCCAAACGAGATGGTGCCGCACTTGATCGCGAAGTGGACCGCCTGCGAAGCGCATCGCTGCTGGCCGAGCGGCTTCTTGTCGCGGCTCGCGAGGCGCGCGAAAAGATCCCCGCGCGCAAGATGGCCTTGAAGGCCGAGCGATCGCGGCAGGAATCCGCCCGTGACATCGCCAGAACAGGACTTGACCGCTGCGAAGTTCGAAGTCCACTCGACGGGGTGCTTCAGATCGCGGACAAGGAGGTCGGCGAGATGGCTCAGCCGGGAATGCGCGTGGCACGAGTCGTCGGAACCGATTCGGTCGAGATTCCGCTGCTATTGCCGGCTTCGGCGCGGTTGCATCTGGAGGTCGGCAACTCCGCGCTCTTGCGACCCGACCGTATTGATGCCAACGAAGTGATCGCGCGGATCGTGCGGATCTCGCCCGAGGACGATCCCATGACCCGCACGTTGACGGTCTTCGCGGAGGCTGACGGATCGGCCGGCATTGCGCCGGGCAGTTTCGTCGAGGCCGAGGTCTCAGCGGCCGGAACGGAGACTCGCACCGTCCTTCCGCGTCGCGCGGTGTCGGGAGGTCGGGTCCTCGTGATCGACGAGATCAGCCCCGGCGAAACGACCGGCGGACATCGTGCTGGAAGGATTCGAACGCATCCGGTCGAGATCGAGTTCGGAATCACCGGACTCGTTGAATCGAGCGGTTTGCCCGACACCGAATGGGTCGTCGTTCGTGAGCGACTCCCCAAGGGAACACGGCTGGTACTGGACGCATCAAGGCAGATAGCCGAGGGCATAGCAGTCGAGCCGATCGCTCCCGACAGCGCTTCGGTCTCGAAGAATGGGACAAGGAAAGACGTCGTCTCGAACGACACGCCGATGAAGGGATCGGTTGCCCGATGAGAGGGCTAGTCGCATTCGGAGTCGGGCGCCCGATCGTCGGCAGCCTGCTGATGTGGTTCCTCGTCCTCGCGGGAGTCGCATCGCTGGTGACGATGCGGCGCGAGTTCTTCCCCGAGACCGATCCGGAAGCGGCACGCATTGCCATTTCCTATCCCGGGGCTTCGCCGCAGGAAATCGAAGAGTCGATGGCCCGCAAGATCGAGGACGGAGTCGCGGACATCGAAGGAGTGAAGCGGATCACCGCGAATCTCGCCGAAGGTGGCGGCGGCATTGTCGTCGAGTTTGAGGACACGGTGAGCATCACCAAGGGCATCGACGACATCCGCGTCGCCGTCGATTCGCTTCAGGATCTTCCGGACGACGCGGAGCGCATTCGCGTCACGGAACTCAATCCGAACATCCCAGTCATCATGGTCACGCTCGCTGGCGACGCGGGCGAGGAAGCTCTGAAGTCGGCTGCGCGACGGGTCGAGGATGATCTTCGTTCGCTGCCGACGATGGGAACGATCGTCAAGGTCGGTACTCGCGGCTACGAGATCCGCATCGACGTGGACGCTCCGGCGCTCGAGCGCCACGGGCTGAAGCTCTCCGGCGTCGCCGACATCGTCCGAGCCTGGATGGCCGAGGTTCCCGCGGGCACGATGCGGACCGCCGCTGCAAACGTCGGGGTGCGCACCCTCGGCATCGAAGAGCGTGCCGACGCGATCCGCGAGATTCCGCTCAAGGCGACCAACGCCGGGCAGATTCTCCGCCTCGGTGATGTAGCCCAGGTCACCGACGGATTTCGCGACGAGCAGGTGACTCGACGATTCAACGGCCGACCCGCGGTGAGCCTGATCGTCTTCAAGAAGACCGAAGATGACGCCGTCCGCATCGCAGAGTCGGTCCGCGGCTACGTCGCCGCGCGACGCGGCGAAGCCTACGTCACGCCTTCCGTGTGGAGCCAGATCAAGGGTGCGGTGTTCGGTTCCGATCGCGAACGTGGCTACAGACTGGGGTCGGAGCGCCGGGCGACCGATCCGCTGCCTTGCGACATCGTCGCCCACAACGATCTCGCGCGCCTGATCGAAGGCCGACTCGACCTCCTGACCAACGACGCGTGGCAGGGGTCGTTGCTGGTGTTCGTCGTGATGCTGCTCTTCATGAATGCGCGGAGCGCCTGGTGGGTGATGTGCGGCATCTTCGTATCGATCGGTTGCACGGTGCTCCTCATGTGGGCCCTCGACGTGACGCTCAATCTCGTCACGATGTTTGGTCTGCTGATCGTGGTCGGCATGCTTGCCGACGATGCGATCGTGGTCAGCGACATCATTCTGCAGCGCAGCGCCAATGGCGAGGATCCTGAACTCGCGGCGATCGAGGGGACGACCTCGGTCTTCTGGCCGATCGTCTCCAACGCGATGACGGTGGTAGTGGCGTTTCTACCGCTCGCATTCGTCAGCGGGCGCATGGGAGACCTGCTCGGTCAGTTGCCGCTCGTCGCCGCGGTCGCGCTCGGATCGAGCGTCGTCGAGACGATGCTCATTCTGCCTGCGCACATGGCCCACTCGGTGCACGCCATGCGTCGATCAGCGCCGGGACGGATCGCGATGGTTTGGCGTCGTTACGAGGACTGGCGCGAGTCGCGGCTGATGCCGGCGGTGATATCCCGATATCGCATCCTCCTCGAGTGGTGTCTGCGGAATCGCTACTTGACGGCGGCCACGACGATCGCAGTGCTTCTCTTCTCCGTCGGCATGATCGCCGGCGGCCGCATTCCGTTCACGTTTCTTCCCAACGAGGACACCGAGACGGTCATCGTCGATCTGCGCCTGCCGATCGGATCCACCGCCGAGATGACGCAACTGGTCGTCGCCCGCTTTGAGAATGCCGCGCGAGAGCAGTCCGAGGTGCGAGGCATCAGCACCATCGTCGGGCAGAGCACCAACTTCGAGACCGGTACTCCCGACGCCTCTGCGGCCCACATCGCCCAGATGTATATCGAGCTGCAACCAGTCGAGACGCGAAGCCGCCACTCGGAGGACGTGCTCGATTCGATGCGGGCTCTCATCGGGACGGTCGACGAGGCCGAATCGATCGACTACAAGGCGATCTCCGGCGGTCCGAGCGGCGCTGACATCACGTATCAGGTGCGCGGCGAGAATCGCGCGGAAGCCAAGTTGGTCGCGGAACGCCTGAAAGACGAGTTGCGGAAGTTCAAGGGCGTCTTCTCCATTGGCGACGACGACTTCAGTACGCAGCGCGAGCTGCGAGTCGAACTCAAGCCCGCTGCCGCTGCAATGCGGCTGAACGTCGCCGACGTCGCGCGGCAGGTCCGCGGCATTCTCTACGGTCTCGAAGCCCACGCCTTCAGCGCCGAGCGCGAGGACGTCAAAGTGCAGGTACGGCTTGACGAGAAGCATCGCGGGCGTATCGACTCGGTGTCGGACCTGCGCATCGCAACGCCCGATGGGCGGATCGTTCCACTGTCGGAGGTTGCCCGCGTCAGTGAGGGCAACGCGTACTCGGCTGTGCATCGTGTCGATCGGGAGAGGACCGTCACGGTCACCGCCGGCTGCGGTGACGGCACGAATCCCGAAGAGATCACAAGAGCGCTTGCTCCAGCGCTTGATCAGCTTCGCACTGCGCATCCG
>JBBQCR010000364.1:0-3917 GCA_038318935.1 Phycisphaerales bacterium | reverse complement strand
CATCGCGACGAGACAGCGTTCTACCGCGCGAATCGTGGCAGTCCGAAATGTTCCGCACAAATTCCGGCAGATCGCTCGGGATACTCCGCGCGACGGCGCAGGGGCATCACTCGGTACGATTTCGCACCATACATACCGAGTTCATCTCCTACATGGATGGCAACGTTGAGTGCGAAGGCTACGTTGCGATGCCGATCGGACTGGATCGTCCAACGCCAGTCGTTCTGGTTTGTCACGCATGGGCCGGGCAGGACGATTTCGCGCGGGCTCGCGCCGAGGAACTTGCGGGGCTCGGACACATCGGCTTCGCGATCGATATCTACGGCAAGGGACGTCGAGGCACATCTGCCGAGGAAAATTCGAAGCTCATGACGCCCTTCGTCGAAGATCGTCACATGCTTCGGCTGCGGCTTCTCGCGGCGGTCAACACGGCGCACCGGCTCCCCAGCGCAGATCCCCATCGTCTCGCCGCGATCGGGTTCTGCTTCGGTGGACTCTGTGCCCTTGATCTCGCGAGGGCGGGTGCCGCAGGTGTCCGCGGCATTGTCGCGTTCCATGGACTCTTCGTTCCACCGCCTGCGGCGCAGGTCGGTCCGCAGGGCAAGATCGGAGCAAGCGTGCTCTGTCTGCACGGCTACGACGATCCGATGTGCACCCCCGACGCCGTCGTGGGACTGGCAAAGGAACTCACCGATGCTGGCGCCGACTGGGAGATCGACATGTACGGCAACACGGTGCACGCATTCACCAATCCCGCCGCCAACGATCCGAAGTTCGGAACGGTGTACAAGCGGAAGGCCAGCGATCGCTCCTTCGCGAAGATGCGGCTGTTCCTCGCGGAGATTCTCGCGCGTTGAGGCCGCCTGCTACCGCCGCCACTCCATCGTGTCGACGACCCGGTCGTGCGCTGCGGTTCCAAGGCGCTGGGCAACGACGTGCAATGAGAGATCGATCCCCGCTGAAACACCTGCGGAGGTTTGAACTCGTCCGGCGTCGATGAATCGTTCGTTGCGCCGGACCTCGCAGCGTGGCGCGATGCGTGCAAGGTCATCCAAGGTGCGGTGATGGGTCGTCGCTGCGATTCCGTCGAGTAATCCGGCCTTGCCAAGGAGCCACGCGCCGGTGCACACCGAAAGAACGAGTTCCGCGTCGGCCGCGTGTTCTCGAATCCAGGCGATACACGTGTCATCGTGGATGACTTGTCGCACGCCGGGGCCACCGGGGACGAGCAGGATTCCTCCGCGAGGCGAGCGATCCAGGAGGTCATCGGTCTGTACGCGCACGCCGCCGCGAAGTCGAACCATCGATGTCGCAGCGGTGAGCCGTACGTCGAATGCACGCGAGCCATCGTCAGTCGTCGCTAGCGAGAAGACCTCGTATGGGCCCATGACATCGAGAACTTCGGCGTCCTCGAAGATCAGGATGGTGAGTGTGGTCGACATGCGAGAATCGGCTCAGGCCCGGCGCAGACTCAGTCCAGAATCAGCCCACACTAACGGCTTCGCTTGCCGCGACGGCCCTTCTTGAACCCACGTCGGTGTCCATCGATGAAGCCACGCTGAGGCTTGCCGCCACGATCGCGCTCGACACCGGCGGGCTTCTTCTCCGCCTCGACGCCTTCCTCGTGGGCGAGTCCACGCCCGGCCGCGTCGGCGAACTTGATGATTCGAAGGGTCATCTGCCGTCCGGCGAGATCGATGTTCTCGATCATGACCCGCACCAGATCGCCAAGCCCGATGGACATGCCGCTGCGCTTTGCGACGAGTCGGCCGGTGGACTGCACTAGCGTCCACCGATCGACGCGGCCATCGCCTCCTTCAAGACCGATGCCGAGATCGCGGGCAGGAATCGCGCCGTCGACAAGGTACTTCTCAAGCGACGCGAACACCGTGCCGCTGGGCGACATGCCCGTTACGGTGGCGTCGAACTCATCGCCCAGATGCTTGTCGGCGAGCATCTGCAGAATGAGGAAGGTGCGCAGCTCTCGCTCCGCTTCTTCCGCCGAGATCTCGCGCTCGGTGCACTGCTGCCCGAGCAGGATCAGCGTCGCTTCGTCGATGATCCGTGGATCTTCCAGCAACGCTTGAGCGAGCTTGCGGCGCTGCTTTCCACTTGGAGGATTCTCGCCATTGCCGGTGGCGTCGAGATACGCCTGCAGCGCGCGATGGACGAGCAGATCGGGATAGCGACGGATTGGACTTGTGAAGTGGGCGTAGTGCTCGCTTGCGAGCGCGAAGTGCCCGATGAGCGTGGGGCTGTAGGACGCCTTCGCCAGAGTGCGCAGCACCGCGAAGTGAATAGCCCGCGTCGACGTCGAGTTCAGCGTGCGCTCGAGCAGTTGCTGAAGGTCCTTGCGGGTCGGTGCGTCGGGCAGATCGACCTTTGCGAGTCTGGCATACACCCGGAGTTCTTCAATGTCGCCGTAGCTCGGATCAGGATGGATCCGACGCAGCAGCGGTAGCTCGAGGTCGGAGAAGATGCGGGCGACGGCTTCATTCGCCTCGACCATGAACATCTCAATCAGCGTGTGCGTGAACGATGTGTCCTCGGGTACGGCGTCGATGACATGCCCTTCCGCATCGAACACCAGTTCGGACTGCGGAAGGTGCAATGCGATCATGCCGTCCTTGCGACGTCGCTCTCGGAGCGTCTTGGCCAGACGTTGCGAGAGGCGCAGTCCCTCAAGTAGCTCACTCGAGTACTCAGGCTCGGTCTTGGCATGCGTTTTCGCGAGCGCGAGATCACCATCGATGAGTGCCTGCGCTTCCAGGTAGGTGAGGCGTTTCGCGGAACGGATGACCGACGCCGCGGCCCGTTGCCCGATTACGCGGCCCTTGGCATCGAAGCCGATGAACACGCTCTTGGTGAATCGCGCGACGCCTTCCTGCAGCGAACAGACTCCGTTGCTGAGTTGTTCCGGCAACATCGGGATCACGCGGCGCGGCAGGTAGACGCTCGTGCCGCGAGCCTGGGCCTCGAGATCCAGCGGACTCGCGGCGGTGACGAAGTGCGCCACGTCAGCGATATGCACGCCGAGTTCCCACTCGCCCGACTCCTCGTTGCGTCGAAGAGAGATCGCGTCGTCGTAGTCCTTCGCATCGGGCGGATCGATGGTGAAGATGAAGTCCTTGGTGAGATCGAGTCGATCCGGCCACGGGCCCTTCGCGTCCTTCTCGAAACTGCGAGCCGCTTCCGCTGCCTGTTCGACCACCGCATCGTCGAAGTCTGTGCGGATTTCGTGCGACGCGATGACCGCTTCCGTCTCGACGTCCGGTCGACCCGCCTCGCCCAGCACTTCGGTGATGACACCCTCTGGCAGCGCACCCTCCTCGCCCCACAAGGTGATCTCGACGACGCACTTGTCGCCGACCTTGGCGAGCGGGTTTTTCACGAACGGATCTCGAACTACGATCTTGTCGCGAAGGACGCGCCCGTCAGGCTGTACGAACCAAGTCCGTCCCTCTTTGAGAAGGACGCCGGCAAATCGGCTGTGACCGCGTTCAAGGATCTCGACGACGCGACCGAAGAGTTCGCCCTTTTCCGGTGGCGCGTAGGTGTTGCCCGCGCCGCGACCGCGGCGGGCAGTCGAGGACTTTCGGACGATGCGCACGCGCACGCGATCGCCGGAGAGCGCATCGAGGGTCGAGCCTTCGGGGATGAAGAGGTCGCCCTCGCGCGTCGGCTCGTCGGAGATGAGGAACCCGAAGCCGCCACGAGCTATCTTGATCTTGCCGGTAGCCTCGTCGTCGTACCGGGGAAGACGCAATCTGGCGTCGGCGCCGAGTTCGAGTCGACCAGCCAGCACGAGTTGGTCGACCGCCGCCTGGAGAGCAGGGAAGTCCTCGTTCTCGACGCGGAGTTGCTTGGCGACTTCCTCCAACTGTGCAGGTCGGTAGGTGTCGTGACGGAGGTGATCG
>JBBQCR010000363.1:0-3923 GCA_038318935.1 Phycisphaerales bacterium | reverse complement strand
GCCTTCTCGCCCTTGTCGGACTCGATCTCGACCCACAGTTTGCTGCCCGAGGGCAGCGGACTCGGGATCTCGACATGGACATGCCAGCGGTTGGGGTCCTTGGCGTCTTCGATCTCGGCTTTGGCCTTGACGCTCCCCTTCGCGTCCTGCGTACCGATCCAGAATCGGACGGCGGTGGCCTTGAGTTGTGAACCGGCGGCGGGCGTGATGGTGACGTCGATGGGAGCGTCCTTGCCGGCGACGATCTGCCCCTCATCTCGGCTCGCCTTCGCACTGAAGAAGCCGATGGTGCTTGTTCCAAGCTCGACCACCGGTCCATCGTGATGATCGCCCTTGGCCTTCTCGCCATGATCATGATCGTGATCATGATCGTGATCATGACCATCGCCCTCGGCGTGCGCGGTCTTGGTGCCGGATGCGTTCGATGAGCCGGGGGACTTGTCCTCGCAAGCGCCGAGAAAGAGTGCTGCAACGGCGATCGACGCGAATCCGACGTGCGTGCGGGAGAGAGTGTGCATGGGTCGTACTCCAAACGTGAAAAGGGTGATGAGAACTATCGGCTCGAAGCCGAGGGTGACTTTGCCCGGTGCACCAGCGAGTAGCCCGCTGGCACAATGATGAGATTGAGAAACGTTGACGTCAGCAGTCCGCCGAGTACGACCACCGCCAGCGGCGCCAGCAGTTCGCTGCCCGGCTGACCAGCGGCCAGCGCCAATGGAACGAGCCCAAGCGCGGCGCAGAGCGCCGTCATGAGAATCGGCACAAGTCGCTCCATCGACCCGAGCACGATGGCGTCGACGAGCGGCTTGCCATCGACCTCCATGACATGCCGGTAGTGATTCACCAGCAGAATGCCGTTGCGGACCGCGATTCCAAAGAGCGTGATGAACCCCACGATGCTGGCGATCGAGAGGACCGGTGCCTGATAGGGGCGCGAGGAAAGTCCGAAAAGGGCCAGCGTGTTGCTGGCCAACCCGCTGAATCCGCCGCCGCCGACGTGCAGCATGGAGTCCATCAGGAAGATCGCCACGATCCCGCCGATCACCGACAGCGGCAGGTTGACCATCACCAGCGCCGCCACGCGCAGCGATCCAGTCGAAAGGTGCAACAGCATCAGCATCACCAGCAGGATGCCGCCCCCGGCGAATAGCAGCGTGCGGGTCGCGGATTGCTGGGCTTCGAACTGGCCGCCGAAGACCACCAGATAGCCTTCGCGTTGCACGATCGGTTCGACGCGGGCTCGCACGGCGGCTACCAGATCACCGAGGTTGTAGCCATCGGCGACGTTGCAGGAGATGACCGCCTTGCGCTGCGAGTTTTCGCGGGCAATGATGTTGCTGGTGCGCTCCGGTCCAATGTCGGCGACTTCCGACAGTCGCACGAGGCGGCCATCGTTGGCCCGGAGCGTCAGGTCCTCGATCTGTTCGATGCGCTGACGATCCTCAGGGGCCAGACGCACAACAAGGTCGTAACGACGAAGTCCTTGATTCACCTCAGCGACGGTGGTGCCGTACAGCGCCGTCTCGACTTGCTCCGCAGCGTCCGCAGGCGCGAGTCCAGCCGCTGCAAGATCGCCATGGCGATACCGGATCGGCAGGGATGTAATGAGCACTTCGCGATTCGCGGTGACGTCTCGGGCCCCGGGGAGTGCCTTGAGTTCGCCCTCGATCTCCTTGGCGATCGCCCGGAGAGTCCCCAAATCTTCGCCGTAGACGTTGATCGCGATGGCGGCGGGCGTTCCGGAGAGGATGTGCGACAGCCGATGTTCGATCGGCTGCCCCACTTGCACCGTCACACCGGGGACGCTGGCAGCGATCTCGGCGATCGCGCGTCTGATCAATGCCCTGTCGGCATTGGGATGCTGGGTGATATCGAGTTCGCTGTTGGAAACCGGCTCCGCGTGCTCATCCCGCTCCGCACGGCCCGTGCGACGAGTCACGCTTCGCACGCCCTCGACCTGCATCAGTCGCTGCTCGATGCCGATCGCTGCGCGATTGCTTTCCGTCAGCGACGTTCCCGGCGGCGAAGAAACGAAAACCGTGAAGGACCCTTCATTGAACTCCGGCAGGAACGATGTTCCGAACGTGCGACCGAGGAGCGCCGCGAGGACTGTCGCGACGACCGCCGCGCCGATGACCACTCCTCGATGCGTAAGCGACCAGCGCAACGTCGGTTCGTATCGTCGCTTCAGCCAGCGGACCAGCCAACCATCGGCGTGACCATGGACGTGCTGGCCGCTGCGCGTTCCCGCGCGGACCTTCAGCAGGACCTTGCACATCGCAGGGGTCACGGTGAGCGCAACCACGAGCGACGCGAGGATCGACACGATGTAGGTGATTCCAAGAGGAGCGAAGAAGCGGCCTTCGATTCCTTCGAGAAATAGCAGCGGAATGAACACGATCACGATGATCAACGTGGCGAAGACCATCGCCGGACGGATCTCGTTGCTGGCGTCGAAGATGACCTCGAACTTGCCGCGCTGCTGGTGCTCGGGCAGTGCCGCGTTCTCCTTCATCCGGCGAAAGACGTTCTCGACATCGATGATCGCGTCGTCGACGAGCACGCCCACGGCGACCGCCAATCCGCCAAGCGTCATCACGTTGAGCGTCAGACCCAGCCAGTTCATCGTCAGGAGCGCCACGGCCAGCGAAAGTGGCAACGCGGTCAGCGTGATGATCGTCGTCCTGGCGTTGAGGAGAAACAGAATGAGGATGATCGCGACAATGATCGTGGCATCGCGAAGGACATGCACCACGTTGGTCACCGAGCGCTGAATGAAATCCGCCTGTCGAAAGACCGCGCGCTCGAGTTTCATCCCCTGCGGCAGGCCTTGCTCGATCTGGTCGAGCGCCGCGTCGATACTTGCTGTGAGTCCCAGCGTGTTGGTCCCTGGGGACTTCTGCACACTGAGGACGACCGCAGGAACGCCCTGATTCGCAGCAGTTCCTCGCTTGGGCGCGGGACCAAGAACGACTTCCGCTACTTCGCCGAGGGTGATGGGCGATCCGTCTTTGGTCGCGACGATCGTTGCGGCGATGTCCTTCGTGCTCCGCACTCGCGAGGTTTGCCGGACGGGCAACTCCTGTCGATCGACGTCCGACAGATACCCGGCACTGGCGGTGCTATGGGCACTGCGCGCTGCTTCGGTCACGTCGTGAATGCTGAGTCCGTACAGCGCCAGCCGATCGAGCCGGACGTTGACCTGATACTCCGGCAACTCCCCGCCGATCGCCGACACCTGCGAGACGCCGGGCACCGCGAGCAGCCTGTTGCGAAGTTCGAATTCGGCGTACGCCCGCACGTCAAGATCGCTGACCGAGCGATCGGGCGAGGAGATCGCCAGCAACATGATCTCACCGGTGATGCTGGTGATCGGCGTGATCTCAGCATGGGCATTCTCGGGCAGCGTGTCCCGCACCGCCGCGAGGCGCTCCGCGGCCAGTTGCCGGGCACGATAGATATCCGTACCCCAATCAAATTCAATCCACACCAGGGACAACGAAATCGCCGACGCGCTGCGGACCCGCCGCACTCCCGGCAGCCCGTTTACCGACGCCTCGATCGGGAACGTGACGTACTGCTCCACTTCGTCGGCAGCGAGTCCGCCGGCCTCGGTGAGAATCACAACCGTCGGCGCGTTCAACTCGGGAAAGACATCGACGGGCATCTGCGGCAGCCGGAGTACGGTGTACACCACAAGTGCGGCGGCGATCAGCAGCACCAGCGACGGCTGCTTGAGGGAGAATGCAATCAAGTGCTTGAGCATGAGGTGTCCTGCGCTCGGTGATTACTCGTCGCCCTCGTGGAACGTCCCGTCAGGATGGAAGTGCCCGCCCTTGGTGATCGAACCGCTGGTAGCGACCATGAGCTGGTACACGCCGTCGAGAACGATCTCGTTGCCTTCCGCGACACCGCTTTGAACG
>JBBQCR010000362.1:0-3927 GCA_038318935.1 Phycisphaerales bacterium | reverse complement strand
GGGACGATCGACGCGGACTACCGCGGCGAAGTGAAGGTGCCACTGGTGAATCTGGGTCGGAACGCATTTGTCGTTGAGCAGGGCATGCGTATCGCCCAGATGATCATCGCGCGCGTCGAGCGGGCCGATGTGCTTGAAGTCGCGGAACTCGACGAGACCGCGCGCGGCGCTGGCGGCTTTGGTTCGACCGGTGTGAAGACCGCCTGATCTCAAATGTGGCGATCCGCAGCGCCCTCCCAGCGCACACTCGCTCTTGAGAATCCGGCATACTGCGACGCGCTTGAGCGCGGCAGTCAATCACGATCCGCCTGATCTCCCGTGCGATCGCTGAACCGTCCGTTTCGACTTGAGCCGGGTGGTCCTTACAATCGCCTCGCCATGACCACAGCCATCGCCGCCGAAGTCTCCGTCCCGCTCCTTGACTTGAAGGCTCAGTACGCGACCATCCGCGCGGAAGTCGAGCCGGCGATCCGCGAGGTGATCGAGAGCCAGTACTTCATTGGTGGCCCGGCGATCGAGAGGCTCGAGCGCGAAGTCGCGGCCTATTGCAGCGTCGACTTCGCGATCGGCTGCGCGAACGGCTCCGATGCGATCCTGCTCGCGCTTCAGGCTCTCGATATCGGTGTCGGCGACGCGGTGATCTGCCCCTCGTACACGTTCTTCGCGACCGCTGGCTCGATCCATCGTCTCGGCGCGATTCCGATCTTCGTCGATGTCGATCCGGCGACCTACAACATCTGCCCCGAGTCGACGCGGGCCGCCTTCCGATGCCACCCGAACATCAAGGCCATCATTCCGGTGCATCTCTTCGGACAGGCGGCGGACCTTGACGCGATGATGGCGATCGCCACGGAGAAGGGCGTTCCGGTGGTGGAGGACGCAGCCCAAGCGATCGGCAGCGAAGACGATCACGGGAAACGCGTCGGATCCCGCGGGATCATCGGTACCTTCTCCTTCTTTCCGAGCAAGAACCTGGGTGGGTTTGGCGACGGCGGCATCATCAGCACCAACGACAAGTCGATCGCCGAGCGAATCAAGCGACTTCGCAATCACGGGATGGAGCCGAAGTACTACCACGACGAGGTCGGACTCAACTCGCGATTGGACGCGCTGCAGGCGGCAGTGCTCAGCGTGAAGTTGCGGCATCTCGACGTATGGAGCGCCGGACGGCAGCGCAACGCAGCGTTCTACGACGCGAGCTTCGCGGAAGCGGGGGCGTCCACGAGCGCGACGCCGCTCGCAGCCGGGGGATTCCAGCTTCGTACGCCACACCCCGCGCCCAAAGGGGCTCGACACATCTACAACCAGTACGTCGTTCGCGTGCCTGCCGCAATCCGCGATCAGGTCCGCGAGCAACTCGGCAAGCGAAAGATCGGAACCGAGATCTACTACCCGGTGCCGCTGCACCAGCAGAAGTGCTTCGCCAGCCTCGGCTACCACGACGGCATCTTTCCGCACAGCGAACGTGCCGCGAAGGAGACGATCGCGCTCCCGATCTTCAGCGATCTCACCCAACCGCAGCTTGACCGGGTTGCAAGCAGTGTGATCGACGTCGTGCGTTCGCTCTCGTGATCGTGACGCAAGTCCGCGCGCGGACAGGCGAGTCGATGCGTGGCAAGCACCGACCCCTTCGCGAGCGTCAAGCCGGTCGGCTCGCCAACGCGTGTCGGATGAGCGAGATCGCTGCCGCACGTTCGTCGCCGATCAGCTCGCGTCGCGGGCCGCGCACTCGTTCCGTGCCGGTGCCGGTCTCGGACTGGACGAGCTTGATGAGCTGCACGAACTTCGGCACGGTGTCGAGCCGCAGAAGCGGCAGGAACCAGCGGTAGAGTGCGTCGGTGAGTCGCGGGTCGCCGCCCGATCGCTCTCGCATCGCTCGTTCGTAGAGTTCGACCGATTCCTCGGGAAGAGCGTTCACGAGTCCGGCGATCCAGCCGGTCGCGCCCATTCGAATGCCCTCGACCAGGCAGTCGTCCAATCCCACGAAGAGCTTGAGCCGGTCACCGCATGCGCCGCGCAATGCGATGAATCGTCGAGCATCGCCGCTGGAGTCCTTCACCGCGTGCAGGTTGGCGTGACGCTCCGCGAGTTCAGCGGAGTTCGCGGGAGTGAAGTCAACGCCGTACGCAGGCGGATTGTTGTAGAGCATGCACGAGAGAGGCGTGGCGTCCATGATCGCGCTGACGTGCTCTCGCGTCTCGATCCAGTCGCCGCGATAGACGTATGGCGGAAGAACCATGAGTCCCTGGCAGCCGGCGCGTGCTGCGGCCTTCGCAAGTTCGACCGCCTCGCGGGTGGACGCGCTGGCGATTGCCGCAACGACCGGGCGACGTCCACCACAGGACGCGACAGACGTTCGCCATAACTCCATCTTCTCTTCGAAGGAGAGCGACGAACCCTCGCCGAGAGAGCCGGGCGTCACGACCGCGGTGCTGCCTGCGTCAAGCATCCGCCCGACAAGATGCGAGACAGCGCGATGGTCGATCGAGTCGTCGTCTTTGAACGGTGTGGTGATGGCAGGCATGACGCCGGCCCAATCGGCAAACTGCATTGCAGGGGGACTCGTTGAATGGACACTTGGAGCGAGGGGAAACCGAGACGCGCGGCGGACTCACGAAACCAATTCGGCCCAGCCATTTGCCCGCGCGGGATCGTCGGGGTCGGACATGATGATCGATTCGGCGGTGACCCACGCACGACCACGAATGGTCGGACTGATGTTGTCGCCGCGACCCTGCACCGAGCGATACCAGGCATCGAAGCGCGAGCCGATCACCGATTCCTGCCGCCAGATCTGACCTGGTGCGAGTCGACGATCCGCGGCAAGGCAAGCCAGCTTGGCGCTGGTCCCGGTACCGCAAGGCGAACGATCGAACGATCCGTTGGGGCAGAGGACAAAGTTGCGACTGTCGGCGTCCCGCGCCACGGGGCGTCCGAAGAGCGCGATGTGGTCGATGACCGCACCACCAGCGCCGCGCACCCCGTCACGCTCGAGCGCATTGCTGATCGCAAGTGTGTGCGCGAGTTGCGTGTCGGCGCGGGCCATGTCGAGATCCCGATCCTCATCGACGATGAAGAACCAATTGCCGCCGTACGCGACATCGCCGCGGACCATGCGTCCGTTGACGAGCACCTCAACGCCAGCGCGATGCCGATGTGCTTCCACGTTGTCGACCTCGACACGTCCGCCTTCTCCGGTGCGCACGGTCACGCTGCCAACGGGTGTTTCGAAACGATGTTCGCCTTCGCTGAGTCGGTTGAGATGTCGGAGCGTCGCGACCAATCCAATCGTGTCGTGGCCGCACATCCCCAGCGGACCGGCGCTGTTGAAGAACAGAACCCCTGCGGCGTGATCTTCGCGAGACGGGCTGCAGAGCATCGCCCCGACCGTCGCCGCGGCGGCCCGCGGCTCAGCCACCAGTGAGAGCAGTTCCGGCGGCACCGACCAACCGCCTTCGGCTGAGCGCCACTCCTCCAAAAGATCGACGACCGTGCGCCCCGCGAGGGGGGCACGGTCGTCGAGAAACACACGCGTGGGCTCGCCTTCGGTGTGGCTGTCGATGACGCGGAATCGCTCCACAAGATCCTTTCGCCCGTCAGGCGACTTGCGTCTTCTTCTTCCCGAAGATGGAGAGGATGCCGCCGATGATGCCGAACAGGAGGAAGCCGATGCCGCCGCAGGCGATACCGGCGAAGCCGCCGACGGCGCTGAGTCCACTGGAGACGAACGAGGAGAACTCGGTTTCGCTGATCGATAGTGCCCGGACCGCCGTGGTGCCGCCAGCAGCGTCGATGGTGAAGGTGCCCGCGACGGTCGTCTTCGCAACGCCGATGAGGTGCAGTGTGCCGTTGTCGAGCGGAATGGGTTGCGACTGTACCGGCTCGAACTTGACCGGCGATCCTGTTGCGTCCTTCAGCGTGACGACC
>JBBQCR010000361.1:0-3935 GCA_038318935.1 Phycisphaerales bacterium | reverse complement strand
CAGCCGATCGACAAGCGTGCGCCCTGGAGTCGGCTCGACGGCTTGCGCGTGCTGATCGTGGACGACGAGCTGGACACGCTCACCGTGGCGCGGCTGGCGCTGGAATCGGCGGGCGCCACCGTGCTCACCGCGGGGTCGGCGGAAGAAGCATTCCGGCACCTCGAGCGGGCTCGACCGCCTCCGCAGGTCCTGATCAGCGACATCGCGATGCCCGACGAGGACGGCTACTCGCTGCTGCGACGCGTGCGCAGCGCCGGCCACGACGCGACTCGCTTGCCCGCCCTCGCGTTGACGGCGCTCGCGGGTCCCGAAGACCGACGCCGCGCTTTCGTGGCCGGGTTCCAGATCCACTTGCCCAAGCCCATCGATCCGCACGAGCTGATCGCGGTGGTGGGGAGCATGGCGGGTCGCACCGGGACTTGAGGCGCTCTCGCGCGCGGTGGGAGCAACGCGGCGTTCTTCCGTTATGTCGGCGACGCCAAGCCTGTGATCTTCGCTGCGCTCGATGTTTCGAGAGTTTCACTCCCGGACGCACTCGTGCGGGAGGGGTCAGGCACGCCAAGCAGTCGACATCCACGCTCGAGTTCCAGCTACTGCGGAGTGGACTCTTTGGGCTTCCAGCGCAGCTTCAACCCAGCCTGCGTGACGAAACTCATCTCCCTCGGCACCGTCCCGAATTGCAGGCGCGCGTCGGTGCCTCAGCAGCTTCGAGTTGCAGAGGGAACGTCACGCCAACTGGATGTCACATGTCCCGACCGAGGGTGATCCACGCGGAATGCGGCCCTGTTCCGCTTCGCGTATGCACAAGGACGGCCTCGCGTGCCGCGATTCGGATCTCGGTGACCTGCTCGACATCATTCGAACCGGTCCCGCCCTGCGCGCAGCGCGCTGGAACTTCTGCCATGCACCGGGGTCCCGGGCTCGCATGAGGATCGAGCCGGAGACCCTCATGGCTGGCGGGAGGTGACGTCAACCTTTCCCGCGGAATCCACCCATCAAATAGATGATGAGGCAGATGACCAAGACCAGGCCGAGTCCACCGCCACCGTAGCCCGGGCCACCCAAATAAAAACCGCCACCACCGAACAGGAGCAGGAGGACGAGGATGATGAGGATGAGTTGCATCCGATTAGGGTACCAAGTCCGCTTCGCCTGACTCGGCAGAAGCGTAGCGCTACCTCGAAGAGACGCGCGGACTCCTCCGCGACCGGATGGAGGACGCGTGGTCGCTGCAGGTCGACTTCGGCCACGGCAAGAACTGGCTCGAAGCGCACTGAGATGTACGGAAGCGACGTAGGGAAGCGCGCGTCGTATCGAGAACCCCGTATGCGGTGCTCGACCCGGCGCGCGGCGACGTGCGCCCCGCAGCTCAGTACACGAACGGCACGAGCCTTCGCACGCGCGCGCAGTAGGCCGCGTACTCTGCGCCGTACGTCGCGCTCAGCTCGACCTCCTCCGCACGGATGCGGATGAAGAGCCCGAGCGCCGCGATGCCGAGCGCCCCCGCGTGCACGAGGTCCGGGTACGCGGTGAGCGAACCGGCGAGGAACAGGAGGATCGCGGCGTAGATCGGGTTGCGCACGAACGCGAACGGTCCGCCCGTCTCGAGCGGACCGTGCGTCGCCTCGGCGCTCGCGTGGAAGCTCCGGCCCCCGAACCGGATCCGCGCCCAAGCCATCAAGAGGAACGCGACAACCTGGATCGCAATCGAGAGCGGTCCGGTCGCGAACAACGCCCCGCGAGCGACGAGCACGACGAGCGACGCGACAGCGAGGGCGAACCCGATTTGCGAACGAGCTCTCGTCGTCATGCCGGCAAGGTAGCGCCCACGTGGGCCCACGTCGCGCGCACGTCCTTGCCGCCCGCGAAGGCGCTCGACGATCACGCGCTGCCGAGCGCGCTCACCACCGCCAGGAAATACCCAGCCCGATCGTGGCGTCAGGCGTGTCCTCATTCAGACCGAAGTCGCCGAACGCGTCGAGCTGCAAGTCGTTCGTCACGAGGTACGTGGCCCCCGTGCCGGCCACGGCCGTGTCGACACTGTTGTCGATGTTCGGGAACCAGCCGGCCTCGATGTAAGCGCTGAAGGGCGCATCTGTGAACGAGTGCGTCAGCGCGAGTCCGAGCGCGCCGGTCGTCGCATTCTCGTCGCCGACGGGAATGCGCGAGATGCCGGCCAGACCGGTGAGGGTGTTCGAGGGGTCGAAGGCCATGCTCGCGGCCAGGTTGAACGTGTAGCCCGGCTGATGTGCGGTGAAGTCTTCGCTTCCGACGGGCAGACGCACGCCGAGGATGGCTGCGAGCTTCGGCCCCGATTCACCGTCGCTCAGAACGATCTTGGTTCCAAGCTCGACGTCGCTCGCACCGTCGACGTCGTCGCCGCTGACGTCGTCGTGCAACCGATTCCAGGGTGAGCCGGCGAGACGCAACTCGACCGACGGCGTGAGGCCGTAGCGCAGTTGCACGGGCAGGCTCCACAGCTCGGCGTCGACGCCGTTGCCGCGCATCGCCGTGTATTGAGGAATGCCCGCTTCGATCTGGAACGTGCCCGGAGGCACGACGGTCGGAGAGAGCGTGATGCCCGGCCGGTCGGCGCTGATCGTGTCCTGTGCACGCACAGTCGGTGCGAGTTCGAAGACGACGAGAAAGGTGACCAGAAGTTGCAGGCGCATACGGAGTTCTCCTCGAAGGCGTTGGATTGGACGCGCTCATCTGATCCACGCTCGCGAGGAGCCGCAAGCACCGCGCGCATTTGCTAGCGATTCGTTGATGCGATCGCGTGCTGTTTTAGCAGCTCTTTAGTGCTTCGGATGACTAGTCTTCTGCTCGCACCGACATCGACGGGGGCAAGCCTCATGAACTTCATTCTCATGATCGCGCAAGCACCCAAGGGCATCGTCATGAACCCCAGCGACTATCTGTACATTGCAATCATGATCGTGTTCTTCGCTCTCATCCAGATAGTGATGGCACGCATGGGCAAACGGAAATCCGACCAGGGAGACGACAAGTGAGCATCATCCACTGGATCGCGCTCCTTTTGAGCCTTGGTCTGCTCGTGTACCTCTTCCTCGCCCTTCTCAAACCCGAGCTCTTCGACTGACTGCCATGGGTTGGATTCAAATCACCGTCTACCTCGTCGTGCTGGTCTTGCTGGCCAAGCCGCTCGGCGAGTACATGGCGCGCGTCTACTCCGGCGAGGGCGGCTGGCTGGTCAAGATCCTGCGACCGATCGAGCGCGGCATCTATCGCGTGTGCCGCATCCGTTCCGATGACGAGATGAGCTGGAAGGTCTACGCGGCGAGCATGCTCGCGTTCAACTTGCTCGGCATGCTGGTTTTGTACTTCCTGCAGCGATTCCAGCACGTTCTGCCGCTCAATCCGGCCGGCATGCCGGCAGTGTCTCCCGACTCTTCGTTCAACACGGCCGTCAGCTTCACGACCAACACGAACTGGCAGGGCTACGGCGGCGAGACGACGATGAGCCATCTCACGCAGATGCTCGGATTGACGGTCCAGAACTTCGTCTCGGCCGCTTCGGGCATGGCGGTCCTCGTGGCGTTCATACGGGGCTTCACGCGCCGGAACGCCGTTTCGATAGGCAACTTCTGGGTCGACCTGGTGCGCTCGACGGTGCACATCCTGCTTCCGCTTTCGGTCGTGCTCGCTCTGTTCCTCGTTTCACAGGGCGTCGTCCAGAACCTCGAAGCGCCCGCTCACGCGCAACTCGTGCAATCGATCACCGGACCGGACGGCAAGACCGTCAGCGAGCAGGTTATCTCCGTCGGTCCGGCGGCATCTCAAATTGCCATCAAGCAACTCGGAACGAACGGCGGTGGGTTCTTCAACGTCAACTCGGCACACCCTTTCGAGAACCCGACGGCGCTTTCGAACTTCTTCGAGTCCCTGTCGATCCTTCTCGTCGCAGCGGGCTT
>JBBQCR010000360.1:0-3939 GCA_038318935.1 Phycisphaerales bacterium | reverse complement strand
TCAAGCAGCCATTCCCGTTCGCGGACTTTGTCGAACTTGCTTGAATAGAACATGTAGCTGCCCATCCCCAGGCAGGCGACCGCCATGACCGCGCCGTTCCGCGCCAGGAAATGCGTCAGCTCAGTCCGAGGCGATAAACGGCTGTAAGAGACCACGCTCACGAGCAGCGCGACCGATCCTACAACCAATAGGTTGCGGACGGCCCCGGGCGCGTCGATTCCATAATCAGGCCGCAGGTTCGATTGTGTCGGCTTCTTCACTGTGAGTCTCCACGAACGAAGGGAAAAGATCTATCCTCTACCTTAGCACTAGAGCGCCCCTTACCTTTTGCTGCAGACCTTCGGCTGCCTTCGCTGGCGGCGTCGATCCCCACTCCATGGTTGGTTTTCGGCCCTCAACGTATCGCTGCGGATACGTCTTCGGGTCGAAACCTGCGCATCTCCCGTCAATGGGAGTGGGCCAACAAAGGCCCCGCTCGCCCTCACGACGAAGCGAAGGGGCGCTGTAGTGGTAGGTCGCCGCCAACTTCGACTTCGTCGAGATGGCCCTGCGCGAGTGGCCGAAGCGAGTCGTCAAGCGACTGACGACGGAGATCCGAACGCTCTGCAAGGAATCGTCGTGTCGGAACGCTCCAAGCCGTCCAAGCGCCCGACAACGATGAAACGTTCGGTCGCGGCATGCACCACCGGTCCGGACCGCCGGGCAGTGGGCGTTGATTCCGCGCCGCACGCGTCGAACATCACTCGCCTGAAGCGCTGTCCGAGGGAGGCCCTCAATGCAGCCGAGTCGTCCGCAGACGCGATGTGCAACGAACCGATGGATGTGATGAGTACGATTGCCCGGTAGGCTAGGAATCGCCATGACCACCGAGCATCGTCACGACACGACCACCCCGACGACGACGCCCGAGAAAGATGTCAAGCAAGCGGATGAGGCCGCTTCGGCGAAGTCGGGAGAGGCGAAGCGCGTGGACGTGCGCGTGGATCTGCCCCTCATCGGTATGTCGTGCGCTTCGTGCGCGAACATCATCGAGAAGGCGTTGGGTAAGACGCCTGGCGTATCGAAGGCGAACGTGAACTTCGCCACCAAGACCGCGACGGTGCGGTATGACGTCAGCGCGACTTCACCGAAACAGTTGGTCGATGTTGTCAAGAGCACCGGGTATGACGCGGTGCTGCCGGAGTCGTCGGCGACTTCCGCTGCAGCACACGCTGGACATGACGATGCGATCCCGGGCATGACTGCGGCCGAGCACGCCGTGATGCCCGTCGGTCATGCGATGGGGAACGGTGAAGTTGAGGGGGACCACTCCGCTCACCTGCACGGCAACGCGAACGAGCAAGCGGTGCTCCTGCGAAAGGTCATCATCGGCGCGGCCCTGTCATTGCCCGTCTTGGTCATCGCGATGTCGCACGGGACGATTGCGATCTTCAATCACCCTTGGATCAACTGGCTCCAGTTCACGCTGACAACGCCGGTCGTGGTCTGGTGCGGCTCGCAGTTCTACCGGATGGCATGGATCGGCTTGAAGCACTTCCGAGCCACCATGGACTCGCTTGTGGCGCTGGGCACGGGCGCCGCCTTCCTGTACTCCATCGCAGCGACGATCTGGCCGGGATTCTTCGCGGCCGCCCAGACCACCACGATGGGCGGCATGACGATGGTCCCCGTGTATTACGAGGCCGCGGCGGTCATCATCGTGCTCGTGCTGCTCGGCAAACTCTTCGAGGCTCGAGCGACAGGGAACACGAGCGCTGCAATCAGGCGGTTGATCGGACTTCAAGCCAAGACTGCATGCGTGGTGCGGAGCGGCCACGAACAAGACATCCCTGTCGAACAAGTCGTCGTCGGCGACACAGTCATCGTTCGCCCGGGCGAGAAGATCCCGGTCGACGGCAAGGTCGAAAGCGGATATTCGTCCATCGACGAATCAATGCTGACGGGCGAGAGCGTTCCTGTTGAGAAGACGCCCGGCGACGCGGTCTTCGGATCCACCATCAACGCAACCGGAGCTTTGACCTTTCGTGCCACGAAAGTCGGCAAGGACACCGCGCTTCAGCAGATCGTCCACCTCGTGCAGGAGGCCCAAGGCAACAAGGCTCCCATCGCCCGTCTGGCGGACACGATCAGTGGCTACTTCACATCGGTGGTGCTTGCGATCGCGCTCATCACATTCGTCGTCTGGTTCTTCGCGGCTCCCATCGATGCGCGGTTGAGCATGGCGTTACTCACGTTCGTCTCCGTCCTCATCATCGCGTGTCCTTGCGCGCTGGGGCTTGCGACTCCGACCGCGATCATGGTCGGCACCGGCCGTGGGGCAGAGCACGGCATCCTCATCAAGGGTGGCGAAGCGCTGGAAACTGCCCACAAACTCACGGCCATCATCTTGGACAAGACGGGCACCATCACGCAGGGCAAGCCTGTCCTCACGGATGTGCGCGCGTTGCCCGGCATCGACGAGAGTGATCTCGTGCGCCTCGCATCTTCCGCCGAACGTCGCAGCGAGCACCCGCTCGCGGCCGCGATCGTGCAGGGAGCCAAGACTCGCGGCCTCGCGCTCGCGGAACCAAGCTCGTTCAAAGCAGTCGTCGGCAATGGCATCGAGGCGACCGTCGACGGTCGCGCAATCCTGATCGGCAAGCGAGCGCTCCTCGCCGACCGCGGGATCGATACATCGGCGCTCGACGCCCTTGCCAGTGAACTCGCCGCGTCGGGAAAGACGCCCATGTACGTTGCGATCGACGGCAAGCCGGCGGGGCTGATTGCAGTCGCCGACCGCGTGAAGCCCGAGTCCAAGGCGGCCATCGAGCACATGCAGACGATGGGCCTGCGTGTGGCGATGATCACCGGCGACAACGCCAAGACCGCCGCTGCGGTCGCGAGGGAGGTCGGCATCGCGCCCGACATGGTCTTCGCCGAGGTGCTGCCAGGGGACAAGGCCGAGCACGTCAAGAAGTTCCAGGCTCAGGGCCTGGTGGTCGGCATGGTTGGCGATGGCATCAACGATGCACCCGCGCTTGCCCAAGCCGACATCGGCTTCGCGATGGGCACCGGCACGGACGTGGCCATCGAAGCTTCCGACATCACGCTGATCCGCGGTGACCTCCGCTCTGTTCCCGAGGCCATAGCGCTGTCGAAAGCCACCATGCGCACGATTCGGCAGAACCTGTTCTGGGCCTTCCTCTACAACGCCCTTGGAATCCCAATCGCAGCCGGAGTGCTCTACCCGTTCACTGGCTGGCTGCTCTCTCCCATCATCGCCAGTGCGGCAATGGCGTTCTCTAGCATCTCAGTCGTACTCAACAGCCTTCGGCTCGCGCGCACCGACGTCGGTTCCTCCCGATGAAGCGGTAACGGTGTTGCCTCTTCCGTCCCAACCTCACCCTCGACCGCGACGAGCAGGCGGACGTGTCGATCGACGGCATTCCAGTCGCGCGATTCGAACCAGCAAATGCCGGACTCCCGCATCGTCCATGTCGGCTTCGACGACCCGCCGCGGCTCGCCAAGGGTGCGAAGAACGACGACGAGGCAATGCCGTTCTACCGCCGCGTGCGCGACGAGATCCGAACGTTCGTCCTGACTCTCCCCGACTCCATCATCCATTCCGAGGAACGCCCCATGTCCACCATAAAGGTCTTCGATCCCCCAATGTGCTGCTCAACCGGCGTGTGCGGTCCGGAAGTCAATCCCCGCCTCGTCCAGTTCGCCGCGGACCTTGCGTGGTTCTCCGGCCAAGACTTCAAGGTTGAACGCTACACCCTCTCGCAGCAGCCCGAGATGTTCATGAAGCACGCCGTGGTACTGGAAGCTATCAACGCCGGCGGCACCAACGCGCTCCCGATCGTGATGGTCGACGATCAGGTTGTATCGCAGCGGGGCTACCCCTCCCGCGAGCAGCTCGCGGCGAAGACCGGGTTGATTCCCGCTGGCTCACCCCT
>JBBQCR010000359.1:0-3945 GCA_038318935.1 Phycisphaerales bacterium | reverse complement strand
CCTTCGCCGAGAGAGTCCGGCGCCGTGGGCGCTCGTCGCGGCCGATGACTTCTCCGATGCCGCCAAGCTCATGACCGAGACTCCGGCCGCCACCATCCGGACGTGGATGGTCTCGGTTGTCGGGCACGTCTTCGACCTGCTGTCGCTGGTCGCGGTGGGCATCGCTTTCGGTTGCCACAACCCCGGCGCACTGCTGGCGGCCTACGTGGTCGGCATCGTCGTGTGGCTCACCTCGTTCATTCCGCAGGGAGTGGGGCTGGTCGAGGGCGCGATGGCGCTCGTCCTGATCTCTTTCGGGATTCCCCCGGTCACGGCAACTGCGATATCGCTCATCTTCCGCGGGCTGACGTTCTGGCTGCCGTTCATGGCGGGATTCTTCGCACTGCGCAAGGTCAAGACGTTCGAGCCCGTTGAGCGCGGCGCTCCTTCAGTGCTGGTTCCTCGCATCGCGGGATTGCTGACCGGAGTGGCCGGGCTGGTCAACATCGTCTCGGCGGTCACGCCCAGCTTGCGCAACCGCGTCATGCTGCTCGAACGACTGATGCCGATGCAGGTTCAGTTCGGTCACTTGACCGCTGCCGTCGCAGGTGTCGGCCTGCTCCTGCTCAGCCGGGGGTTATGGCGCAGCAAGCGCACCGCATGGGTGATCGCGTGTTCGCTGCTGGCGATTGGGGCTGTGAGCCACCTCGCGAAGGGTCTCGACTGGGAGGAAGCAGTGGTCTCGGCCGCGATTCTCGGCTGGTTGCTTCTAGAGTGGCGGCACTTCCGAGCGCGGTCAGACGTCCCGTCAATTCGACAGGGGCTGCGGATCCTCCTCGCGGCGTTCCTGGTCACGGTCGCCTACGGGACGATCGGCTTCTGGCTGCTCGACCGCCACTTCCGCTTGAACTTCGGTCTCGTGGCCGCCGTGCGTCAGACCGTCGTCATGTTCACTCAGTTCTACGATCCGGGCCTGCAGCCCATCACGCGGTTCGGCCGCTGGTTCGCCGGCTCGATCTACGTGGTCGGGATGGTGACCTTCGGGTACGCACTCGTGATGCTGCTGCGCTCAGTGCTCGTACGGGCACCCGCGACCGATGCCGAGCGGGCCCACGCCCAGGAGATCGTCGTGCACCACGGCCGTACTTCGCTCGCGCGCATGCTCCTGTTGGCCGACAAGTTCTACTCCTTCAGCGATGGCGGTTCGGTCGTCGGGTTTGCGAAAGTGCGCGACGTCGCGCTCGTGCTCGGCGATCCAATCGGTCCGGCTGAAGACGCAGTGCCGGCCATCGAGGGCTTCCGCGACCTGTGCGCACACAACGGCTGGCTCTGTGCGTTCTACCAGACGCTGCCCGATAACCTGCAGGCCTACCGGGCGGCGGGGTTCGAAGCGGTGCGCATCGGCGATGAGGCGGTGGTGGACGTCCGCGACTTCGACATGGCGACCCAGCGCAAGTCGCTCCGATCGCGCATGCGCAAGCTCGCGGCGGAGGGCTACGAGGTCGAGATGGTGCGCGCGCCGCAGGACGTCCGGGTGATGCGCGAGGTCCGCGCCGTCAGCGACGAGTGGCTCGCCGAGCGGGGCGGACAGGAGATGGGGTTTTCGCTGGGTTGGTTCGATGACGACTACATCTCTGGGTGCGATCTGATGGTGCTTCGCTCGCCGACCGGTCACGTGGAGGCATTCGCGAACATCATCTCCGAGTACGCCGCAGACGAGGCGACCATCGACCTGATGCGGCATCGGTCCAGCGCGCCGTCGGGCACGATGGACTTCCTGTTCGTCCGGCTCTTCGAGTGGGCGCGTGAAGAAGGCTTCGCTTGGTTCAACCTCGGCCTGAGCGCTCTTGCCGGAGTTGGCGAGCGCCGAGGTGATCTCGCGGTCGAGCGGCTGCTTCAGCTCGTCTACGAGTACGGCAACCGCTTCTACAGCTTCCGGGGGCTGCACGACTACAAGGCCAAGTTCTCTCCCGAGTGGCAACCGCGCTACCTCGTGTACCGAGCGTCGTCGGAGTTGCCGGCGATCTTCTCGGCGATCGTGCGCGCAAACGCCGGGGGAGGAGCGTTGCTGCCGCGCGTCAGGCGTCGCTGAGGCGACGGGCGCGGCGGGTGAAGAACAGGCCAAACGTGATGCCGACGGGAAACGCGATGACGTGCGCAAGGTTTGCCGAGACGTCGAGCGAATCTGCCGGCACCGCTGTGAGCGACAGCACGAGCGCGGAGGCGAGTCCGGCTGCAATCGCGCCGACCGCCCACCATCGCCATCGCCAGCCTGAGCACACGAGCGCCATCGCCAGGCACCCGACGTATCCCGCCGACGGCCCCACGTCGCGAGATGCGTAGACGAGCGTTCCGAGCGAGTCTCCGGAGAGGTGGAGCGGCAGCGACACGACGAGCATCAGCGCGAGCGTCGCGAGGTGGGAACCCCAGAACGTCACCGCGGCGGCGAGGGCGCCCGCGAAGTGCTCGGCGGCTCCGACGAAGAGCGCGGTGAGAGCAAGTGCGGTCCAGAACACGACGCCACCGTTCGTCACCAGTGCCGAGAAGACCGCCCTGCCGACGTCGAGCGCGATCAGATCGCGCGGCGCCCACCCGAACTGGTGCATCGCGCGCTGCGTGATGTCTTGACCGGTCGCGGTGAGTGTCAGGAGTCCCGCGAGACAGATCAATCCGCAGGTGGCCGCAGTGAAGGGATAGAAGGTCACGCGGAGGGCGAGGGTTCGCATACTGGGGAGCAGCTCTCGCACCGGTGTCGACTCCTTCGTTTCGTGACCGACGGGTCCTGTGTCAAGCGTACCCCTACCGGCCGCAAGGGAGCCCAAAGCGAGCGTGTGTGGCATAATCCGTTCGCACCAGCAGGGCCGCAGTATGAACCGCAAACGGGCGATTAACTCAGCGGGAGAGTGCTTCCTTTACACGGAAGAGGTCGGGGGGTCGAATCCCTCATCGCCCACCATCGCTGAATACGAAGGCCGATCCCGAATGGGGTCGGTCTTCATTCCTTGACCTGCGGTTTCGGTCCCGCTGCGGCTTCGCCTGCGCCCCGCAACCAGGAAGAGCGCCTGTTGCTCGCTCTCTTCCAACCGAACCACCTGGCCATGCTTTCCGGCGGTTTACGGTACACCGGCGATACACCGAGGAAGCATTTCGGCGTCGCCGCGCTCGGCCGTTGGAAGTCGCCGACGACACCCCTTGAGACGTATGCGCACGTCATTCCCTCGATCGGGGGTGATGCCATGCGAAGACTGGATCGGTTGGTGAACGAGGCGAGGAGCGCGAACTCGGAAGAGTGACGGTGAAGTCGGAGGCCAAGCGAGCGCTAGGACTCTTTCTTGTTGGCCGCTCGCATGTCCAAGACCTTCATCCTCGCTTCGAGGAGTATCGCGGCAGCCTCCCTCTGGGCGTCCAGCAAGACGTCGGCAGCTGCCAACTCGTCTTTCTCTAGCCGATGTGCGGCCGCTCCTCTTTGGACGCGCAGCAGATGTTCTGCGGAGACTCGTGCGGACTCCTGGAGGGCGTTGGCGTTGGTCTCGTTGGCCGCGAGGAGTTCAAGCCTTCCCTCCTCGGGATGATCTCGCATCGTCTTCGTCTGTGACGCCAAGAGGGCTTTCGCGGTCTTCTCTTGCTGCCGGAAGAGGCCGGCGGCTGCGTCGAGCTGTTGCTCCAGGACTACCTGAGCGGCCTTGGCCTGCGATGCCTGAAGCACAGGCACGGCCTTCTGCCGAGCGTCGAGAAGAACCTGTGCGGCTCTTTCCTGCGAGGCCAGCAGAAGCGCCGTCTGTGCGCTGACTCCGTCCTTCTCGGGCATCGATCCTCCTGACCTGTGTGCGCTCTTCGCACGCCTGACCACGATGATATTTCGTAACCCTGCCTCGTAGCAACTACGGCAGACGCTTCGTGCTCCCGCGCAATCTGGGTCACATCACTACCATGTACGGAATCCCAGACATCAAGCTCAACGCCTGC
>JBBQCR010000358.1:0-3951 GCA_038318935.1 Phycisphaerales bacterium | reverse complement strand
CGCGGGCTGGGCAGTGACCAATCTCGGCACATTCTCGCCGGTGCGGACGATCCACGCCACCAGAACCTCCGCAGTTCGTCCTTCCGGCCCCGTCAGACTGCCTCTCACCTCGTACTTGGTCCCATACTCCGACTCGCCGCCGGAGCGGGCGTCGTGATTCGTCGCGTGCTCTCGGAGGGCCGTTTCCAGCTCCTGCCACCGCTCAGCTCGGAAACCCAGCGCCCGGAAGACCTGCGCCTTGAACCGACCCACGGGGTGCAACTCCGAGAGCAGGTAGTCGCGCACCTTCGCTGGCTCGATCACAGCGAGGTCGGCATTGGGCAGCTTCACGCTGGGCATTGTCGCCGCGCCATGTGTGGCGGGCAAGTTTGCCGCTGCCTCACACGACAGCGCTGCCCCACCCCGCTGCGCAACCGCTTCTCCCGATGGCTCGCGTACGAGGTGGCGCTGCGCGTCGGGACTCCTCAGCCCACGAGCGCCAGTTGTTGTTCCAGATCTTCATCGCGAACGTGCTCTTTACCTCCGCTACCTGCTCGAATGTGATGCGACGATTTTTCCCCGCCATTCGAAAGATCGGGCCGGGCGGTCTGCTCGGACAGGAACTGCATCGCGATTCTCGAGCACAGCCAGTGCCGTATCAGACTTCGGTATGTCCGCACCTCGAACGCGCCCAGTCCCACCTCTTGCTTCGCGCGATCGAACCACTTCTCGACGTGCCAGAGGGCCCCGCATGCTTGGATCGGGAGCGCACGCATTATCTCCTCCGGTGTCGCAGTCTCCGATGCGTTGCTGATCACGTACTTCACCTCACCCGTCGCGCCCTGACGCAAGTACAGAAGCCATTACCTTCGGTCCGTTGGGATCGGCACCCCGCGCGGCGTCTCGGGCTGTTTCGGATGCACGAGCGTCGCCTTGTACTCCCCCACGCAGGTCCCTCGGGTCGTCTCCTTCACGGCGCATCACTTCCATTGCTGATCTCGGAACGCCGGACTGAGTCTGCAGAGATTGTCGACTCGCCGCCCACGTGGCGACGGCGGCCAGGAACTGGTCGATGGCCACGGACCACTTCGCCTTGTGATGGAGGGAGTCTGGGATGCCCGCCTCAAGCCGCCGCGCGGGTTCGCGACGCGGGCGGTCAGCATCCGGTTGAGTCGCTCATGGTCCCAGACGAAGAACGAGAGGAACTCCTGCATGTTCCGCACAGGCACGTTTACCGCGAGGGCGATGGGCTCGACGCTCTTGCGCTTGAGGTCGGCCATGAGTTCGACGAGATAGATCGCCAGATACTCTCATGTGCGTTCGCGCTTGAAACAGTCACGGAGATCTCCGTGCCATGTCTCGAGCGACGAGTACACCGACTGTATCTGCGCTGCGTCCATGCGAGGTCTCCCGGGATGCGGACGGGAGTGCATCGGCTGGAGGCGGCTTGGAACTTGGGCCGATGTAGCGCTGTGGTGCTAGTTAGCGCCGGGCTTCTTCCGTCCGCGTGGAGAGGCCGGTCGCGCTGTATTTTTCGCGCGGCGCGCGGCGCGCTCCTTCTGTGCCTCGGCTTTGATGATCACCGAGCCCTTGGCGCTCGCATCGAGACGCAGCTTCGCGAGCTTCAACGCGGCCACCATCAACACTTCGATCTCCGGACGGTCGAAGTCTGAAACCGAATTCAACACGACATGCCGCACCGTCTTGCCGCGACCTTGCATCAGCTTGTTCGGATCCGCCTTCGACAACAGAACGCCGTGCGTGAAGAACAGCTTCGCACAGTGCGGGTACAGCGCGAGCCCGCACAGCGCATCGGAGCCGCCTCCGTTCTCGGTCGGTGAATACGCGATCACGAGCGAGCTCTGGCTGTCGTACACGTAGACGATTTCAAACAGACCGGGCAGCCGATCACGCATCCTGGCGCGGAGGGCCTTTCCGAGCTTGATCATCGCCGGCTCATACTTCGCGAAGTAGCTCGCAAGCTGCGTTTCGGCGTGCGTCACGCGCAGATCCTTTCTTCGTCGAACATGCTTCGCACCATGTTGACTGTCACTGTGGTTGAGGACGCGCCGCTCATCTTTCCTTGCCTGAGCAGGAAATCGCATTGTTGCGCTTGTCCCCGATCCTGCACCGAACGCAAAGCCGCCAGTGGGACTCGAACCCACAACCTCCAGATTACAAATCAGGTGCTCTGCCAATTGAGCTACGGCGGCGAATGACGCGACATGCTACCCGAGCAAGTTCTGTCTCGCCGTCTCAGTGCGAGCCCGAGCCCGAGAGGTGCTTGACCAGCTCGCCCACCACGTTTTTCGCGTCGCCGAAGAGCATCCAGGTCTTGTCGAGAAAGTAGAGCTCGTTGTCGATCCCCGCGAAGCCGGGGTTCTTACTTCGTTTGACCGCGAACACCATGCGGGCCCGGTCGGCGTCGATGATCGGCATTCCGAAGATCGGGCTTGCGGTGTCGCTGCGAGCCGCAGGATTGACGACGTCGTTTGCACCTAGCACTAGACACACGTCGCACTGTGGCATGTCGGTGTTGATTTCCTCCATCTCGACAAGATCTTCGTAGGGAATCTCGGCTTCGGCGAGGAGGACGTTCATGTGACCGGGCATGCGCCCCGCGACCGGATGGATGGCAAACTTCACGCTGATCCCCCGCTTCTTCAACTGGTCGTAGAGCTCGCGCACGCGGTGTTGGGCCTGCGCCACCGCGAGTCCGTAGCCGGGGACGACGACGACGGTCGACGCCTCGAGCATCATCTGGGCGGCACTCTCGGGCGTGTCGGGCTTGTACTGTTTCTGCTCGCCCGCCGCAGCCTTTGTCTGCACCTGCCCGAACGCCCCGAAGAGGACATTGGTGAACGACCGGTTCATCGCTCGACACATGATGATCGAGAGGATCAGTCCGCTCGCCCCGTCAAGAGCGCCCGCGGTGATGAGCAGCTTGTTGTTGAGGACGAAACCCATCGCCACCGCAGCAAGGCCCGCGTAGGCGTTCAAGATCGCGATGACCGTCGGCATGTCGGCGCCGCCGATCGGCATCACCAGCATCCAGCCGAAATTCAACGACAGGACGAGCACCGCGGCGAACGCCCACGGCGACCAGGCCGCGCCGGGGGTGAACACCAGCATCACGCTCAGCGCAATCGCCGTCGCGAACGCCAGCAGGTTGACGATGTTCTGGCCCCGATACACCCACGGCCGCTGCGGAATCCACTTCACTTCCTGCAGCTTCGCGGCCGCGATGATGCTGCCGGTGAAGGTGAGATATCCAAGAACGATCTCGACCATGATGGCGCTCATCATGAACGGCGTCAGCGCCGTCACATCGCTGCCGAGGAAGTAGAAGTACTTCGCCGTTCCGACGAGACCCGCGGCCAGACCGCCAAAGGCGTGCGAGAGCGCCGTCCGCTGCGGAACCGCCGTGATCGGCACCATCGACAGCCAGATCCCGGGCCAGATCGCCAGGAGAATCGGGACGACCACCCAGGCGTGCCGCATGAGATCGGAGTGGCCGGATACCTCGGGCATCGCCCACGTCGCGAGGACGGCGATCACCATCGCCGAAACGCCCGCGTGCACGCCGCGCCGAGCGGTCTTGGGGTCGCTCATCCAGTGGAGCGCCAGCACGAAGAGCCCTGCCGCAACGAGATACGCAAGCTGGATCATCGTCGGGATGGTCACGGCTTCACCTCGACGTTGGTCGCCTTCGTCGCCGGTTGTTGAGCCTTGAACATCTTCAGCATGCGGTCGGTGATTAGAAATCCGCTGATGATGTTGGTCATCGACGCGAAGAGGGCCACCGCGCCGAGGAATCGAATTGGTGTTGGATAGTCTTCACCGCCCGCGACAATGATCGCGCCGACGACGGCGATCGCAGAGATCGCGTTGGTCAGTGACATCAGCGGAGTGTGCAACAGCCGCGAAACGCGGCCGATGACCCCGATGCCGATGAACGTCGAGAGCATCAGG
>JBBQCR010000357.1:0-3971 GCA_038318935.1 Phycisphaerales bacterium | reverse complement strand
ACTACGGCAGCTTCGTGCCTGGCATCCGACCAGGCCAGCGCACGGCGGCGTACCTTGAAAGCGTGATGTATCGCATCACCTTCGTGGGTGCGGGCTTCCTCTCGATCATCGCGATCATCCCGACCTTGGTCTCGACCTACCTCGGCATCCCGTTCCAGGTATCGCAGTTCCTCGGTGGAACCGGTCTTCTGATTGTGGTGAGCGTCGGTCTCGATCTCATCCAGCGCATCGAGGCCAACCTCCTCATGCGGAATTACTCCGGCTTCCTTTCGACCGGCGGCAACGACAACAAGGCCCCGCGCATTCGCAGTGCTCGCGGCGGCTGATCCGCAACGCTCCGCTCCCTCCTTCCAGTGTGATCCATGTCCCGATCCGTCCTCAGCACTTCCACTCGACAGCCCGCATCGCGGCGAGTGGCTTCGCGCGCGGGGCGAACCGGGTCGGGTGGCACAATTGCTCTGCGATCGCTGGAGGAGATTGATCGACTTCGCGAGGCCGGAGCGGTTGTGCGAGAAGCCTTGGACGCGGCGCGAGTCGCGTGCGTGGTCGGTGCGACAACAGCAGATATTGACGCCGCTGCAATGCGGGTTGTGGTTGCCCGCGGAGCGTCGCCACTCTTTCTTGGTCATCCTTCCGCCGACGGCGGTTCACCGTTTCCGGCCTGCACGTGCATCAGCGTGAACGATGAGATCGTCCATGGGATTCCCGGCAAGCGCACCGTTCGCGACGGGGACCTCGTCTCGATCGACTGTGGCGTGACGTTGAACGGCTGGTGTTCCGACTCTGCGATCACCGTGCCGGTCGGTCGCGTCGATATTCGCTCGCTTGGATTGCTCGATGTCGCGGAGCGCATGCTCGCGTCGGCAATCGCGATGGCCGAACCGGGTGTCCGCTGGAGCGAAGTCGCCGCAGAGATGCAGACGCTCGCTTTGGACGCCGGGCATGGGCTCGTCGTTGAGTATGTCGGTCACGGCATTGGCCGCTCGTTGCACGAAGCGCCCCAAGTGCCGAATTGCCTCTCTGCCGCGTTTGTGAAGCGGAGTGACTTCACGCTGCGTCCGGGCATGGTTCTCGCCATCGAACCGATGATTGCGTTGCACGGCTGTGGTGTCGACACAGACGGTTATCCGCTGGGAGTCGACACCCGACGGCTCCAGGACGGTTGGACGGTCGTCGCCGCCGACGGATCGCCTTCCGTGCATGTTGAACACACCGTCGCGATTACTCGTCGCGGTTGCGAAGTGCTTTCGATGCTGCCCGCCGCCGACGCGGTGCGAGCATCGGAGGCGATATCCAGTCCGGAGAAACAAACACCAACGCGACGTGTGGTTGGGCGTTGACGCACTGGCGTCACGCATCAGCTCAAGGATCCTATGGCCAAAGAAGAGAAGATCACCCTGGACGCAGAAGTCACCGAAGCGTTGCCTGACGCGATGTTCAAGGTACGCCTGCAGAACAACCAGGAGATCCTCGCCTACGTGAGCGGGAAGATGCGCAAGTTTTTCATCCGCATCCTCCCGGGCGACAGAGTGACGATTGAGATCAGCCCCTACGACATGACCAAGGGACGGATCATCTACCGGTATTGATCGCCTGTATGAGTATGAAGAGTCGGGATGGGGGAGCAAGCAGTCTCCTCTGCAATCTGCCCGCCTCGACCGAACCAGCTTGGGGCCCGCCTGCGGGGCTCGCCCGCCAGACCCTACGACTGCCGCCTGTATCCCGAATCCTGAATTGGAGTTAGCTATGAAGGTCCGTTCCAGCATCAAGCGCCGCACCAAGGACTGCCAGATCGTGGTCCGTAAGGGCAAGCGCTTCGTGATCAACAAGAAGAACCCCCGCTTAAAGCAGCGTCAAGGGTAAGATGACCACTTCCCCCTGACTTCCCCCTCCGGAGGGGTGGCCCTCATCGGTCGCCTTCGTTCGGGAGTGGAAGTGAAGGGTGGATGACCAACCTGCACGGGCCTTCGCACTCGCGAGCGTTCCGTCTCACGACCTCCTGAAGCCCGCCTGAAGAGAGCTTTCGACTATGCCCCGTATCGCCGGCATCGACATCCCTGAGAAGAAGAAGATCCTGTTCGCCCTTCAGTACATTCACGGTATCGGCCCGAAGTTCGCGGCCGACGTCCTGAAGAAGGCTGAGATCGATCCGGACCGGCGCGCCAACGATCTCGACGATCGCGAAGTGTCGACCATCGCAACGCTCATCGATCAGACCTACGTGGTCGAAGGTGCGTTGCGCCGTCAGGTGCAGCAGGACATCCAGCGCTTGAAGGAAATCAAGTGCTATCGCGGCGAGCGCCATCGCAAGGGTCTTCCGGCCCGCGGTCAGCGAACTCGCAGCAATGCTCGCACCCGCAAGGGCAAGAAGAAGACTGTCGCCGGCAAGAAGGGCGTCAAGGGCTAATGGAGTTCATGGGCCTTCGTGCCGCCTGACGCCTCGCGTGTCTGGTGGCAAGGACGGCCAAGCGCTCCCGTACGCCGCACCGACTGATTCGAACGAGATTACCTATGTCGACCCCGACCACAACTTCCGGCGCCAACGCCTCGAAGAAGAAGATCCGCAAGAACGTCATCAAGGGCATCGCCCATGTGAACGCGACGTTCAACAACACCCAGGTCACCATCACCGACGTGAATGGCGAAGTCCTCGCATGGGACTCCGCAGGCACCGTCGGGTTCAAGGGTGCCCGCAAGTCGACGCCGTTCGCCGCGTCTCGCGCCAGCGAGAAGGTCGCGAACAAGGCTCGCCGCATGGGTATGAAGGAAGTTGAAGTTCGGGTCCGCGGACCCGGACCGGGCCGCGAGAGCGCGGTCACGGCTCTCCAGGCCAACGGCCTGAAGATCACGGCGATCGAGGATCACACCCCGATTCCGTTCAACGGCTGCCGCCCGCCGAAGAAGCGCCGCGTCTGATCGATCACACCCCGCTCGCGTCCGCGAAAGCGGCCGCGAGCGTTTTTCGTTTCGTCGCCCCTCACACAGAAGGGACCCCTCGAAGCCGGCAGGCGTTTGGGGTTTCCGTGCGGTGTCGGGCGTTTCTTCCGGCCTTGCGACGACGGTGCTCGATGGCGAGCGATGTCCAAGGTGTCCCTGCCGGCTGTCTGGAGTAGCTTCCGATGCACGTTCGTTGGCGCGGGCTTGAACTGCCCGCTAAGGTCATCGTCGATCAGCAATCCCGTTCGCTCACGTTCGGCCGATTCATCGCCGAGCCGTTCGAACGAGGCTTTGGCATCACCGTGGGCAACAGCCTGCGGCGAATCCTCCTGTCGAGTCTCGAGGGCGCGGCCGTCACCAAGGTCTCGATCAAGAGCCAAGGCAAGATGATCACCCATGAGTTCTCGACGATCCCCGGCGTCCTCGAGGACGTCACAGACATCCTCCTGAACATCAAGGGTCTGATCGTCAGCATGGACGGCGATGAGCCGAAGCGTCTGCGTCTTGCGGCCGAAGGCCCGGGCGATGTGACCGCGGAACTCATCGAAGGCGACTCGTCGGTCACCATTCACAATCCCGAGAAGATCATCGCGACGCTCACCGATGCGATCGACTTCGAGTGCGAGTTCATCGTCAAGAAGGGTCGCGGATACCAGCCTGCGAGCGAGCAGTACTCGCGCGATCGGGAGCAGGTCATTGGCGAGATCCCGATCGACGCGATCTTCTCGCCAGTGCAGCGTGTTCGCTATCAATGCGAGGACACCCGCGTCGGCCAGCGGACCAACTATCAGAAGCTCGCGCTCGACGTGTGGACCAACGGAACGGTGACGCCTGAGATGGCCGTCGTCGAAGCCGCCAAGATCATGCGGAAGCACCTCAATCCCTTCGTCCAGTTTGACGTTGCGGGCGAGGCCACCGTGTCGAGCGAAGTGCTCGGCAAGGCCGGTGCCGACGAGGAGTTCTTCCGCAAGCTCAACACCCAGGTCACGGACCTCGACCTCTCGGTCCGAGCATCCAACTGCCTGGAGAGCGCG
>JBBQCR010000356.1:0-3972 GCA_038318935.1 Phycisphaerales bacterium | reverse complement strand
GATGGAGACCTATCTCTTCGGCACGCGTGACGAATGGGCCAACTTCACCAGGAAGCGAATGGCCGACGATGCGGGGACCTATCTCGCGCTCGGTCGTGGTGGCTACACGATTGATGGCGAAGTGGTGCTCTACGATCTTGGTCGCTGGGACACCTTGGCGCTTGCCGCGCACGAAGGCTGGCACCAATACACGCAGTCGACCTTCCGTCACCCGTTGCCGATCTGGCTTGAGGAAGGCATCGCGACGTACATGGAAGGCCATCGCTGGTCGCGCGGCCAGGACAGGCCCGTCTTCTCGCCGTGGCGGAACTACGAGCGGTTCAGCGAACTGCGCACCGCAGCCCGCGAAGGCGAACTCATTCCGCTCGATGAGTTGCTCGCGGGCATTCCGCAGGGCTTTCTCAAAAATGGTCGCAGCAAGCTGCTGACGTACTACGCCCAGGTGTGGGCACTTGCCCAGTTCCTCGCCGAAGGCGAGAACGGTCGCTATCGAGCGGCGCTGGAAGAGCTGTTGCAGGACGCGATCGCCGGTCGCGTCGCAGGCAAAGTCGCGACGAGTCCGAATCTTCCACCCGGGCGTGCCCGCGGCGTCGCGAGCAAAGTCGGCAAGTCGATCGTCCTTGTCTACTTCAATCCCGACTTCGCCGACTTCAAGGAAGGCTACGACGCGTTCGTCACCGACATCACCCGCCGCGGGGCGAGCGATTTCGTGTGGCGCGGGGAGAGTCCAATCTCGAAACCAGACTTGAAGCCAATCTCGAAACCAGACTCGAAGTCGTCACCCTGAGTCCTTCAGGACTCGTTAGCCCTTCGCGACATTTGTCGCCACAAACTGCACCAGCCGATCCTTCGCGTCCGCCCCCATGCGGCCAAAGCCCGCATGTTCGTACGGGGCGCCCGTCCGGTCGTAGACGTGCATCGTGACACGACTGGAATGGGGATCGCGCACCGTGAGGGCTGCGACAAACTCCTCCTGACCGGCAACCGGCACCCAGAGGTCGAAGCGATTGTGTAGCACCAACAGTGGAATCGGTCGCCAGCCGTCGAGGTGATCGATCGGATTGAGTGCGGCGACGATCGTGGGATCTCCTTGCATGAGATGTGGCTGCCAGCGCCACGAACCGGTGGTGCATTCCACAGCAGCGCAGGCGAAACGATGCGGGCGACAGAGTCGGGCGAGCGCTGCCATGCCTCCCGCCGACATGCCGCCGATGGCGAAACGTTCGAGATCAAAGCCATCGAGCGCGTGCACCGCGTCGACGATCGGATCGATCTCCGCGACCATGCGGGCGATCACGTCGAGCGTGCGATCCGTCTCATGATCGCGAGGATCAAGACGCTCGCCGTGCCCCGGCAGATCGACCGCGACGCAGGCGATTCCTGCACTCAAGCAGCGAAGGAATCGACCTGGATCAATCTCCTTGTTGACCGTGCGTCCGTGCATCCAAAGGAGCCACGGTCGACGTTCCGTGACGCGTGCCTCTCCATCGCTTCGCCAATCCGGATGAGCAACCATCGCCGGTACGCCTGCGAGGCGCACCCATCGCGAAGCGCGGCGCAGCGACGCTGGAACGCCGGACAGATCAGGCATTCGGCTTGCCCGCGTCTCGGCCGATCGGTCGCGGTCCCCACGGCATCAGGAGCGCCGACATCGTCATCGCAGTTCCAAAGTTGCCGCTGCGCGGGAAGACGCGATCGTTCCACGTGAGGTCCTCCTCGCGCACCTGAAAGAGAATCGCGTTGAGCCGGTCGCGATAGGCCTGGCGATCGGCCTCCGGCAGAAGTTCGACCGCCAATGCGGCGTGATGGAAGCCGTAAAAGAAGTAGTAGGGAGCGACGTTGTAGGGCGGCAGATGCGTGCCGTTCTGCCGGCGGCGCTTTTCAAGCTCCGGCCAGTTGACGAGGAAGGCGTCCAAGGCTCGACGAAGTTTCGCCGCGTCCGATCGTCCGGCGAGGAACAAGGCACTCTCGGTCGCCACCATCCGACCAATCGAACCGGGGATCTGTCCCGGCTGATCGCGTCCTTCCTTCATCGTTGAGTAGTCGACGAAGCCGCTTTCGCCGCGGGCTCGTTCGAGCATGTCGAGCGCCCGGTCGAGCACCGCTTCGTTGATCGCGTGGCCATTGGCCTTTGCCTCATAGAGGGCCATGACGCAAGGCGCGGTCATGAAGCTCGACGAACCGCAGGGTGTTTCAAGTCCGGGCTTGCGGGCGTAGTTCCAGCCGCCAATGTCGGGAATCTCCGTCGATTGCAGAGCCTGGAGATACCAGTCGATCGCCTGTTCGACGGCCGCGTCTCGTCCGGCGGGGATCGCCTTCGCTCGCTCCAAGGCCAGAAGGAATCGCAACCCGTAGCAATGACCCCAGCCGCGCACGTCGTAGCCAGCCTTGTAGATCGCCGGATCAGGACTCATCAACGGTTCGTTGATGGCAGCGCACACAAAGTCGCACGATCGAGCGATCGCGTCCTGTCGCTCCGTGTCCAAGCGGTAGCCTGGTGCTTCCACCAGCGTTTGGGCGACAATGGAAGTTCCGCCGACGCGATAGCCGTAGGGGATTTTGCCGCCGACGCGATAGACACCTTCGTAGGGCCACTCCGATCGCGAGGGATTGTCGGCGAATGCTTCCTGCATCCGAAGGAGGATCGCGCGACTGTCGACGATCGCGGTCGTGATCTGTTGCGGCATCGGTGGCGCGTCGGGCAACCCGACCAACCGAATCGTGATCGCAAGCACTGCCATGGGAACGACGGACATTCAGCGATCTCCTACGGGACCGGCGTCAGCGTGCGCAACCACTGCTGGCGCGGTGGGCATGTAGATCATCACCTTCATCTCCGAACCGTACTCGTGGGTCTCGGGCCCGTCGAATCCTGGAATGGATCGTTCCTCGGGCGACAGATGCATCGGTGCCCGCAGCAGAAGAAAGCCCTTCGAGGCCATGACGGCACGAAGTCGACTGGCCTGAGCCAGAACGAGCGCTCGACGCTCGGGGTCGAGCATGAATTCATAAGGAGGATCGAGGAAAACGACGTCAACCGGCTTGGGGGCCCGCTCAAGGACAGTGGCGCCCAGAGCATCGCCGAGGATCGCGATGGCTCGATCGCCGCACTGAAGTGCCGCGATGTTCGCGACGAGATGCTCGTAGACCTCGCGATCACGTTCGACCAGCACGGTCAGCCTTGCGCCGCGCGACACCGCTTCCAGCCCCATCGTGCCGATCCCAGCGAAGAGATCCAGAACCCTCGCATCCTCGAACCATCCGCGGAGCAGATTGAAGATGGACTCCTTCGTGCGAGCCGTCATCGGGCGCGTCCGATCCGAGCCGGCGGGACTGCTCAGAATCCGCGAGCGAAACTCTCCTCCGATGATCTTGGGCATTGGTTCGCATGGTAGCAGCACCGCAGCGCTCGTCGGCTGGCACGAACGCGCACCAGATGCGCTTCGAGGACGCGCACGCTGCACTGCCCCCATTGCTGCGGACAAGGAGAACATGCGATGCCCGCCTCAACTTGCGACTGAAAACGTCCGATTCGGATCCTATCGAGGGTCATGGCCACACTGCCGTGGCGAAGCACGATGGGGATGAGGAGCGTCGACGTCCATGGACCGGTCCATCCCGCAGCATCGTGTGGAACCGTTCATCGCCAGCGTCGAGAATCTGTTTCGCATGATGCTGAAGCAAAAGGTCGAGGCGGGTGCGGCGCGGCTCGGACCGTCAGGGCTCACCGGAAGCCATGTCCGGGCGACCATCGGACTCAGCGGTGATGTGATCGGATCGGTCTCCCTGCTCATGCCGGAGGACGCGTCGATTCAGGCGGTCGCCGATTTTGTCGGCAAGCGCGTGCCGTTCGGATCCGAAGATTTTTGCGATGCAGTGGGTGAACTCTCGAACATGATCACTGGCGGCGCGGTGTGCCGAATCCCCGATCGGAGCATCGGCATTGGTTGCCCGGTCGTCGTGATGGCATCG
>JBBQCR010000355.1:0-3974 GCA_038318935.1 Phycisphaerales bacterium | reverse complement strand
CTCCGCCGAAGTAGAAGATCTCCTCACGCTTGGACTCTCCCTTACCGGTCAGGAGGTCCATCTGGTTGTAACCGTCAAGGTGGTTCTTGTAGGTCCGGTCACCAATCTTCGTGCCCTTGAGCAGTTGCTCGGTGATGTCCGGATTCCCCGCCGCAGCCGCGAGCGTCGGGAGCCAATCGAGTCCCGAGAAGACGCCGTTCTGGATGGTGCCCGGCTTGACTTGACCCGGCCAGCGAATGAGGCACGGCACACGGAAGCCGCCTTCACCGACGGTGCCCTTGGTGTTCTTGAACGGCGTCATGCCGCCGTCTGGCCACGTGAAGACCTCGGCCCCATTGTCGGTGGTGAAAATGACGATGGTGTTGTCGGCCTCGCCCATGTCATCAAGGTGCTTCAGAAGCACACCGATGTTGTCATCGAGGTCGGCCATGCCAGCTTCTTGGACTGAGTAGTTGGTCTTACTGTTCATCATCGCCGCGTACTTCGGCGACAGATATGTCCAGATGTGCATGCGCGTGGTGTTGTGCCAGACGAAGAACGGCTTGCCGTCCTTCTTCGCCTTGTCCATGAAGTCGCACGACGCCTTGACCAGCACGGGGTCAAAGGTCGTCATGTCGTACTTGGCCTTCATGAACGGAAGGTCGTGCATGTTGGGAACGTTGGACATGTCCGCGTAGGGCGGAAGCGGTCCCTCATCCACGACCTTCTGCTTGCCGACCTTGCCCCAGCGCGGCATCTCCGTGGGATCGTCCGTCTCGGTCGCCCAGCAGTGCACGAGATTGCGCGGGCCGTAGGTCTTGAAATACGCTTCGTCGGCCGGGAACGAGTACCAGTACGGGTCGGACATCGCGTCAAGGTGGTACAGATACCCGAAGAATTCGTCGAAGCCGTGCAAGGTCGGAAGGAACTTGTTCAGGTCGCCCAAGTGGTTCTTGCCGAATTGACCGGTTGCGTATCCCTGAGCCTTGAGCACGGTCGCGAGCGTGCAGGCTTCCGCTGGCAGACCGACGTCCGCGCCCGCTTGGCCGACGGTGGTCAGCCCAGTGCGGATGGGCAGTTCGCCAGTGATGAAGTTCGCGCGACCCGCCGTACAACTCGCTTCGGCGTAGTAGTCGGTGAATCGCATCCCCTGCGCGGCGAGCTTGTCGAGGTTGGGCGTCTTGCCAGACATGATGCCCTGGTGGTACGCGCCAATATTGAACCAGCCGACGTCGTCACCCATGATGACGAGAATGTTGGGCTTCTTGGCCGTGGCGGCAGCCTGCGCCGTCGCAACTGGTTCGCTCGCGATCGTCGGCATGGCGATGATGCCGACGGCAATTGCCGCAACCGTTGCGATGGTGGAAGACCTGAAAAAGAGGTGACTCATGCAATTTCCTTCTGAAGGGCTGGCGGAGGAACCGAGGCGAACCGACCTTGCTGTCGATCGTTGACCAACAATGCGATCAAGGAGGGTCCGAGCGCGAGCGACAGGCTCAGCGCCGTCAAGTGTCATCGCGGGCAGGAGGCTCCCACAACGGGCTGCAACTCGCAAGTGAAAGCGAGACGGTGCCTTCCGCCGCATCGCGATTGCGTGGGATGGGTGCAGAATGTGTTTGCCGCCGGTGTCCGCGAATCGACGTGAATCCACGCGACGCCGAATTGTTCAGACAAGAGGCGACGTGCCGTTCAGATTCGCGCAGCTTCGTCAGACAATCGACGCATGTCGCCCAAGGTGCGGATCATCGCCTCGGTGCGTTCGATCGCCGAATCGAGGGCTGAGACACCGGTGACCACGCGGATCGCATCTTCGCGCCCGAGTTCCTTGAGCTTGTATTCGACCTGCTCCCGTCCCACCTTCAGCGATCGAAGGGTCGCGACGGCTTCCGCAAACACGGCGCGCGCTTCGGGATCAAGCGACGCGGCGATGGCCGCGAAGGAGTCGATGCGCATCGGGTTGGTCGGGTCGGCGGAACCGGAGGCCGTCCCGGCAGGAACGGCATCGGACGTGAAGGTGGCCTGCGCGGGGGCATCGGTCTCGACGCCCTTGGAAGGGCAGCGATCCAAGCCGGTCAACCGCAGCGAGTAGGTCCGGTTCTGCCCATCCGTGGGCCGAAGAGCGGGTCGTTGACGATCCATCGTTGGAGGGATGATCGCACGTCCCCCCCCGCTCGGCAAGCCGATGTCGACGAGACCTCGGGCGTTGAAGCGACGACCGCCCGTTCCTGGCGGGGGTGCCTCTGGGCCGTTCGTCCCGGACCATGCCCCTGCCAGCGTGGTTTTTACCGGCGAGCGGGCGTTGACGCCTCAGGCGACCCGCTGCAGTTCGAAGGGCGACTTTTGCGACTCGGGCACATGACGCCGGATTGCCTCGATGAGCGCCTTGGCGTCCTTGGGACGACGATGGACGTGCAGTTCCTGCACCATCAAAGCCACCGACGTCGGCTCGGGAACGGGAAGCCCCCAGACGCGGATGTCGGGGTGTCGGGTCGGACGGATGCTCTCGCGATCGAGCGACAGCTCCTCGAAGAGCTTCTCCCCCGGCCGGATCCCTGTGTAGACGATCGGCATGGTTCCGGCGTCGGTTCCGGTCCGATGCGTTTTCGAGCGATCGGACAGGGTGGCGGTCAGCCCGTGCGCCGCGATGAAGCGCGTCGCGACATCGACGATTCGGAGCGGCTCACCCATATCGAGAACGAACACCTCGCCGGAATCCGCCTGCGGGTCTTGCAGCGTCGCCGCTTGAATGACTAGGGACGCGGCTTCGGGAATGCTCATGAAGTAGCGAGTCATTCGAGGATCGGTCACGGTCACGGGACCGCCGTCGGCGATCTGTCGCTTCCAGGTTTCAAGCACGCTGCCCGAACTGCCAAGCACATTGCCAAAGCGGACCATCGAGCAGCCGGTGCGCGAGCCCGATCGCGTCTGACCGTTGCGGTGTACGTGCTGGACATAGCGTTCGGCGAGACGTTTGGTCATGCCCATGACGCTGGTCGGATTGACAGCCTTGTCGCTGGAGATCATCACGAACCGTTCAGCGCCGCAACTCACCGCAGCGTCTGCCGCGGCGATGGTGCCGAAGAGGTTGTTGTCGATCGCAGCTCCCGGATGATCTTCGCTCAAGGGCACATGCTTGTGCGCCGCCGCGTGAAACACCACATCAGGGCGCGTCTGGGCAAAGAGTTCCTTGGTGCCGAGGGCATCGACCACGTCGTGCAGCGCGGCATGACGGCGCAGCGACGGAAAGCGCCGCGCGATCTGACGATCGATCTCAAAGAGGGCGTTCTCGCTGCGCTCGACCATCACCAGTCGTTCCGGTCCGTAGCTCGCGACGATGCGACAGAGTTCGCTGCCGATCGAACCACCCGCGCCGGTGATGAGCACGCTGCGCCCACGGATCACCTTGGCGATGGAAGTTTCGTCGAGAACTCGCGGCGGGCGCCCGATGAGAGCGGTGAGATCGACGTCAATGTCACTGCGCGGACCGACCCCCGCCAGTTGATCCTCGAGCGTCGGAAGGAAGCGATCCGGAATGCCGAGCCTGCGGACCCGCGTTCGCACCGCAGCGATGAGGTCGTGCATTGCCGCGGGCAGGCTCACGAGCACCATGCTCGGGGCGGAATGCCGACAGATCGCTTCCAGCGACGGCAATCCCCCGAGGACCGGCAGGTCACGGACGAACCTTGCGTCGCTTCCGTCGTCGGTCGAATGCACGACGCATCCGAGGACGACCGGAGGCTTGGCCAGCACCGCGAGTTGGCGTTCCACGGCCCGGATAGTGGCTGGAGTTCCGACGACGATCGCGGTGTTGGTCATGGATGGCCCGTCATGCATGTTCGACCTGTGCAGCAAGCTCGAAGGACCGACGAACGAACCTGTCCCGCCGGGGTACGGAATCCCGTTCGGTGCACTCTTCATCGGGCCGGCAAAGTCACAACTTCGATCGACCGATAGTCTTTCGCACAGATCACACAGATCGGACCCCTTATGGCCCC
>JBBQCR010000354.1:0-3975 GCA_038318935.1 Phycisphaerales bacterium | reverse complement strand
TTTCCACGGCGCTTCGCGAGATCGTCATCAACGTCGACGCTCAGGGACAGATCATTGTCGGCGGTGAACAGTACAGCGACGACAAGCTCGCCTCGGTCCTCCGCACTGCCGTCAACGGAAACTCGCAACAGAAGGTGAGTATCCGCGGAGATCGCGTCACCGCGTACGCCAACGTGGCTCGTGTGCTCGACATCTGCAAGCACGCCGGCATCGCCGAACCGTTCCTTGAGAGCGTGCCGCTGCGTTGATTCCAACATTGATCCCAGCGTCGACCCGACGAGCGATCACACCACCATGAACACACGCCGCCTCACCGTGATTGGAATCGTCGCTGCACTGTGCCTCGGGTCGTTGGCGACTCTTGTTGGCTTCACGTTACTTGGGCATCGCATCGTGCGCTGGACCGACGGTGCGACTATCAGCGCACTTGACGGAAGTGCTCCACTTCGCGACATTCTGTGGAAGCCTGCGATCGCGATCGAGGGCGCGGTGAATTCGTCGGTCGACGAGTACGAGCCGCGCCTCAGTCCCGATGGGGCGACCATGGTCTTTGTTCGTCGACGCCCAGGCTCGAACGCCGATCTCTTCGCCTCGCGCTGGACTCCCGCAGGCTGGCAGGAACCGCAGCCGATCGAGAGCGTCAACAGTGATCGCGACGAGTTGGGGCCCGAGATCTCCGCCGATGGAACGCGTCTCTACTTCTACTCCGACCGCGACGGCGGACTTGGCGGCTACGACCTCTGGATGGCCGAGTCGGTGGGAGACGGATGGGGTCCGCCCATTCCGCTCGATGCAAACATCAACACGCCCTACAACGAGTACGGCCCCGCACTCGCACCGGATGGCAAGCGACTGTACTTCGCCTCGAACAGGCCTCGCCCCGATGACGTGGACGCACCGGCACCAAGAGATGCGTGGAACGCCACACTCAGGGAACAGCGGGCGCGGCACGACTACGACATCTATGTCGCCGCTGTAACTGGTGACGTCGCGCAGCCCGCCACACGTCTCTCGGAACTCTCGACGTCCTCGGACGAGGGCTCGCCAGCGCTGAGTCCCGCTGGCGACTTTCTCTACTTCGCCTCCGATCGCGCCGGTGGTCTGGGCGGCTACGACCTCTATCGTTCGCGCCTCCGTGACGGCATTCCGCAAGTGGTCGAGTCGCTTGGAGACGCGATCAACTCCAGCGCGAACGAACTTGATCCGGGATTGAGCGCCGAAGGCTTTCGGCTTTTTTTCAGCAGCGACCGCCCGAATCCTATCGTTGCCGATCTCCACGGCGCCAAGGACTACGGCCTGTGGTGGAGCGCGTCGCGCGAGGTCTATCGCGAGGAGAGCGTCGAACGTGTCGACATCGCTCAACTCTGGAGCGCGATCTGGCCTTGGCTGCTTCTTCTGGCCTTGCTTGCCCTGTTAGCGACTCTCTTGGCGCTCCTCATCGCTCGACACGAGGCATGGCGGCGCCGCTTCGCGCGCATGAGTCTGCTCGCCCAGTGCCTTCTTGTCTCGATTCTCCTGCATCTCTTGATCGCGTCGCTTTTGGCCGCGTGGAAAGTCGGAGCGAGCGTCTCCGAACTGCTGCGTTCGGGCGGAACGCGGGTGCAACTTGCATCATCCGCGACACACGACGATCTCAGTGGTTCGATCGCCAAGCAGGTGCGTGGTGAGTTGACCACTTTTGAACCCAGCGAATCGGCACTCGCCGCTGACGCGACCCTGCCGACGGAGATCCTTCCCCCGATTCCTTCGCCAGTCCTCCTGACTCCCGCGAACGCCATGCGGGTCGCTGCTCCGGACGCCCCGCTGCCGCCAACGACTCCCGCGCCAGCGGACGCCCCGCTGACCACCCTCTCGATCGCATCGACGACAACCATGTCGCCTCCACGCACGCCGACGGCGCCGGTGTCGAGCACGCAGCCCGAACCTGCCCGCTTCGAATCGCCGATCGAATCAACCGCGACGCTGACGACATCTGCGCCGAGTCCGTTGAACTCCGCGATGTTCGCAAAGCCAGTGGAACTTCTTCCGTCACCGATCACAAGAGAAGCAACGGACGCGGCGCCCTCCCCAGCCGTCCTCGGCGCTCGGAGTATAGACTCGGCGCCAACGATGGGAGTTCCGAACCTCGCCACACCTGCGGGATCCGACGTGGAGGCGAGCCCGACGCTACCGAGAATCGAGCGTGCGACGACGTCGACCTCGGAGTCCATGTCGACGTTCGTACCGACATCGTTGCCGGCTGCGGACGCTCCGTCTGCAACACCACCAACATCGCTCACGTCGGCACAGCATCCAACGATCACTCTTCTCCCCTCTCGTCGCGCGATCGCTGATGTCGACTCGCAGACCACAGCCGTCGCTGGGCGCACCCACGATGAATCCGCGTTGCAACCGATTGCGAGCGGTGTGCTGCCAGAGGTTCCTTCGGATCTCGGGGGCTCGGCGCGATTGCCAACCGCACCCGCGGCTCCGGTTCCGGTCGAGACGTTTGAGCAGCGCGATCCATCCGTACGGAGCGAACTGCTTGAGCGCATGGGCGGCAACGAGGACACCGAGCGTGCGGTGGGTTTGGCGCTTGCGTGGCTGCGCTCGCGGCAATCACGAGACGGCCACTGGAGTTCCCGCGACAACGAGGCGGAAGTCGACGCCGACGCCGCGATGACCGGACTGGCGCTCCTGTGCTATCTCGGCGCCGGTCACACACACACCGACGACGGCGCGTACCGATCGACTGTCGCAAACGCTTTGGCCTGGCTCGTCGCGCGTCAGCGCAGCGATGGCGACCTGCGACAACCTCACATCGCTACCGATCCTTCCATGCGGCGCGACATCCGCGCTGACACCATGTATGGACAGACGATCGCGACCGTTGCGCTCTGCGAGGCATACGCGATGACCAAGGACCCCACGCTCGCGGGGCCGGCCCGCAACGCGGTCGACTTCGTCCTCACCAAGGCTGCCGATGCCCGCGCTGGTCGAGCCAGCGTCGACGATACCTCGGTCCTGGGATGGTTGGTGATGACGATCGAGAGTGCCCGTCGTGCCGGATTCAATCCACCGGACGACGTCTTCGCATCGGCGCGCGCCTGGCTCGACACGCTCGCGGTCTCGGAAGGGAAGGGCCGATTCGCACATCGTCGCGGAGGCTCCGCATCGGAAGCCATGACTGCGGAGGCGATGTTCGTCGAGCAGATCCTTGGACACGCGCGCGAAGAAGCTCGCATGAACGAGTCCGCCGAATTCATTGTCTCGAATCCGCCACGCTGGACCAAGGACGCGCCGACGCACCACTGGTACTACGCGACGCTGGCAACCTTTGAGCATCAGGGAGAGGCGTGGGAACGATGGAACAAGGCGCTGATGCCAGTGCTCGTGTCGCATCAACGAACCGATGGCGGATTCGCCGGCAGTTGGGATCCGCAGGACCGCTGGTCGCGCATCGCGGGTCGCGTGCATCAGACGGCGATCTGCACGCTGAGCCTCGAGGTCTACTACCGCTATCGCCCCACCGCACCTGCCAGCGACAGCATCAAGGGCTCAGATCAACCGAGCACCACCGCGGGCGGAGGTCACGAATGACGGCGGAACGCGACCGAAACGCAACTCGAACGATCGGGAAATTGACGCCAGCGCCCGCTCCGCTCGCGACCGATCGACGAGGGCCACCACCGAGCCGCCAAATCCACCGCCGGTCAATCGAGCGCCGTACACCCCATCGGCACGCTGTGCCGCTGCGACGATGGTCTCAATCTCCGGAACACTGACCGCAAAGTCATCGCGCAGCGATGCGTGCGTTTCGTTCATGAGTGCGCCGAAGCGACTGACATCGCTCCGTTCAAGCGCCGCCGCGCCTTCGATCGCCCTCGCGATCTCCGTCACCACGTGACGGGCTCGCTTGCGAACCGTCTCGTCGAGGTTTGCGGACAACACCGCATCAAGGCTGGCGTCGCGGAGCGAGTGAACGCCAAGGACTCG
>JBBQCR010000353.1:0-3976 GCA_038318935.1 Phycisphaerales bacterium | reverse complement strand
TCTGGCGAATCCTTCTCCGTCTGCGAGTTCCCGGGGCATGGCTGGCCGCGGCGCTCTTTGCGGTGCATCCGATGCAGGTCGAGAGCGTTGCATGGGTGACCGAACGCAAGAACGTACTCTCGATGCTGCTGGCGCTCGGTTCGTTCCGAGCGTGGATGGCGTGGGACGAGCGCGAGGAGGAACGGGGAGGATGGTACGCGCTTTCGCTGTGCCTCTTCGTCGCCGCAATGCTCGCCAAGACGACCGTCGCGGCGCTTGCGCCGGCGCTGGTCCTTGTGCAACTCTGGCGACGCGAGGCGTTCACCGGCGTTCGCATCGCCGCCATCACGCCCTTTTTCGCGGTGGGCATCCCGCTTGGGCTCCTGACCGCGTGGGTCGAAAAAATGCACGTGAAAGCCAGCGGCGTCGAGTTCACGCTTTCTGCGCTCGAACGGGTGGCGCTCGCGCCGCGGTCGGGGCTCTTCTACGTCGCAACCTGGATCTGGCCGAACGGGCTCGCGTTCATCTATCCGCGATGGAGAGTGAACGCCGCGGATCCGCTGCAGTGGTTGCCTCTCCTCGTGGTCGTCGCGATATGCGTCGCGGGCATCGTCGCGTGGCGACGCGGCACACGAGGCCCGCTCGTATTGACACTCCTCTTTGGGGCGGCCGCGTTTCCAGCGCTTGGTTTCATCGACGTCTATCCATTTCGATACTCCTACGTCGCAGATCACTTCGCCTACGTCGCCTCGGTGCCGCTGGCTATCGCGACGGCAATCGTGGCGACGCGACTGGGCCTTCGCTGGATCGCAAAGCCAACCGCGCGAGCGATCGTCGCTGGGGCCGTCCTTGTTGGACTCGCCGGACTCTCGTTCGCCCAAACCACCGCGTATCGCGACGAGGAAACGCTGTGGCGGCGCACGCTTGCGACGAATCCCGCTGCGTGGATGCCGGCAAGCAACCTCGCGAGTCTCCTCCTTGAACGGGCCGGCGCCGCGATGGCGGCGGGAGACACCACTCGCGCAATGAGCGTGGCACAGGAGGCCGAAGTCTTCGCGCGAACCGCGGCGGAAGTCGACGCGGGACAGTTCACGGTCTGGACCAATCTGTCGGAAGCGCTGCGGCTGCAAGGCAAGCTCAGTGAGGCGCTGATCGCTGCGCGCAAAGCTCAGGACCTAGCTCCGCGCATTCCCGACACCCATTGGGCGGTCGGGCGATTGCTTGAACTGCAAGGCGATCGCGACGCGGCGCTCCTGGCGTATCGCGAGGGAGCGACGCTGCCCGATGCGACGCGGTCCGACGTGCGCGAGCCGGGGCGCGAGCGCATGCGAATCGCCGACTACGCCCGGCTCCTGACGCTCATGGGTCGTGACGCCCAGGCCATCGAGCAATGGGAAGCGCTGCAATCACGGGCTCCCGCGGATCCGATCGTCGCCGGCAACCTCGGGCTCGGCTACGCACGGCTTCAGCGCTGGGACGAGGCCCGCGACGCGTACGCTCGGGCGATCGCCAACGCTCCGGACGATCTCTTTGTCGCGCGGGTCATTCCCGGCTTCATCGAGGTGCTGCTGGTTGCGCCCGTTGAAGCGGAGCGCGCGAAAGACGCGGTGGACGCGTCGTCGTGGCTGGTGGGACGGACCGGCCGGAAAGATCCACTGGCGCTGGTGCTGTCGGCGCGGGCCTTGGCGGCCGCGGGAGACGTCGCATCGGCTCGAAAGACGCTTGACGAGGCACGGGCGCTCGCGGCCGACCTCGCCGATCCGAATGGGAAACAGATTCGGGACGAGATCGAGCGTCGCATGGAGGCGTTGCCAGCTGCAAACGGTCGCCCCTGAGCATCCGCGCTCAGAATCGCGGTGGCATGGGGTACACTCCGTACGTCTCATCAGGGCGTCCGCACAACGGCCGCCGCTTCGACCGGGACACGAGGTTGCTCGATGGCGTCTCGATCCGACAGCCTAGGGGAGTTGGTCAACCGCGACAGCGCCGCGTCGCAGGTGATCTCCGCCGCGATCGTCGCCGCCGTGGGGGAGGCGATCTGGGTGACGGGCGCCGACGGACGTCTGCTGCACGTCAACGCGACTTTTCAGAAGTTGTGGGGTCGCAGTCCATCTGAGCTTCGTGACGATCCGCGACGGATGTTGGAGTGGATCCATCCGGAGGATCGGGGTCATCCGATTGCGCTCGATGCGGCCGATGCCGAGTTTCGCATCCTGCGACCGGACGGCACTGAGCGCTGGATCGCTTGCAGGACCGTGTCGGCCGACGAGTTTCATGTGCACGGCCCACGCTGGATTACCTTCGCGCGCGACATCTCCGATCGCAAGCGCGACGAGTTGCGGTACGCGCTGGCGCTCGCTGGCAGCGGAGCGGCTCTCTGGGACTGGGACATTCCAGGTGGACAGTTCCGCTACGCACAACCGGCAAGTCGCGTCATCGGCCGCGCCGAATCGGACTTGCCGCTTGATTTCCAGGGCTGGGTCGACGCGATCCATCCTGATGACACGACGATGGTGATGGAATGTGTCCGCGTGCACTTCGAAGGTCGCGCGCCCTACGCGGTCACGTACCGCCTGCGCCAGCGGGACGGCAGCTACCGCTGGTACGAGGTGCGCGGCCAGGTTCGTTGGGACGCGGACGGCAAACCGGTTCGGATGATCGGCTCGATCGTGGACGTCGACGCCAGTCGTCGCGCGGACCAGGCGCTGGCTCGCAGCGAGCGGCAATTCCGTCAGCTCTTCGATGAGAACCCGGTGTGCATGTGGGCCTACGAGATCGCGACCCTGCACATCGTGGCCGCGAACACCGCAGCGGCGCTGCACTATGGCTACGACCTCGCGACGTTTCTCACGCTGCGTCTGCCGGATCTTCATCCGCCCGAGGATCGCCAGCGCGCAATCGAGAGCACCGCGAGGGGCGACGGCCCAGTGCGTCATCCGGGTGTCTGGCGACATGTCCGCAGTGATGGCAGACGGCTGGACGTGGAGATCACCACGCACGACGCATCGATCGATGGTCGTGCCTGCCGGGTCGTCCAGATCGTCGACGTCACCGAGCGGGTCAGCGCCGCCGAAGCGCTCCGCACCAGCGAAGAACGCTTCCGCATCACCGCACTCGTCACCAACGACGCGATCTGGGAATGGGACTGCGCACGCGACGAAGTCACCTGGGGGCTCGGCTTTCAGAAACTGTTCGGGTATGCCGCCGAGGAGATCCGGCCGCAACTCGCGTTCTGGAGCGAGCGCGTCCATCCCGAGGATCGTGAGCGGGTGTTGACGACGCTGCACGAAGCGGCTCGCCGGGCGGACTCGCAGTGGCGCGAGGAGTATCGCTTTCTCTGCAAGGACGGACACTATGCGTTCGTCGCGGATCGTGGTGTCGTGATCAGCGATGCCGCCGGCACCCCGATTCGCATGGTCGGCGGCATCACCGACATCACGCCGCGGAAGCGCACCGAACTTGAGATCCGGCGCATCAACGAAGAGTTGGAAGTGCGGGTCCGACTCCGTACCGGCGAACTGGAAGCGGCCAACAGCGAGCTGGATGCGTTCTCCTACTCGGTCTCGCACGATCTTCGGGCTCCACTGCGGGCCATCGACGGCTTCTCGCGCATCCTGCAGCAGGAACACGCCGCGCAGCTCGATGCCAAGGGCATGGAGCATCTGGAGTTCATCCGCGCTGGAGCGCGGCGCATGGGACTGCTGATCGATGACCTCCTGGCTTTCAGCCGACTCGGACGGCAGTCGCTGGCGAGCGATGTGGTCGACATGAGAGGGCTCGCGCAGCACTGCGCGGACGAACTGCTGCGTGAGTCGTCGCCGCGCGTGGTCGATGTGACCATCGCCGAGTTGCCTCGTTGCGTCGGCGATGCATCGGCGCTGGCGCAGGTCTGGTCGAACCTCCTCACCAACGCGTTCAAGTACACGCGACCCCGAACTCCAGCGCGGATTGTGGTCGACTCGACAACCGTCGACCCCGAGGCCCGAGGGCACGTCGC
>JBBQCR010000352.1:0-3982 GCA_038318935.1 Phycisphaerales bacterium | reverse complement strand
CACGGTCTCGCGGTCCACCACGGCGGCATGCTTCCGAAGTACCGCCGGCTCGTCGAGCGCCTTGCGACGCAAGGACTGATCTCGGTCATCAGCGGGACCGACACCCTGGGCGTCGGTGTGAACATGCCGATCCGCAGCGTTCTCTTCACGCAACTCTCCAAGGGCGGCGGTCCGAGCGGAATGCACCAGCTCAAGCCAGGCGAGTTTCGACAGATCGCGGGACGGGCAGGACGCAAGGGGCACGACACCATGGGCACGGTGTTCGTGCAGCCACCCGAGCACGAAGTGAACAACATCCGCAAGAAGCGGAAGACCGGTGTCTCCGGCAAGAAGTTCTATCCCGAGAGTCCTCCCCCGGGATTCAAGGCCTGGAACGACAAGACGCTGGAGCGACTGCGCGATGCGCCGCTCGATCGACTGGTGCCGCGCTTCGCGGTGACCGGACCAGTGGTCCTTCAGATCCTGCGCCGGAGCGGCGATGGTCGAGCCGCGCTCCAGCGGCTGATTGCATCGGTCGGTGCGAAGGAGTCGGAATACCGCGAGACCGCCGACAAGGTCCTTGCTGCCTTCGAAGAGTCGGGTCTCGCGAAGCGCCGCACGGAACCCGATGACAGCGGCTGCCTCTACGATCTTGACGCCGCTCAGGAGTGCATCGCGTCGTTCGATCGTCCGCTCGTTCCTTTCGTGCGGTTCGCGATGGAACAACTTGATCCGGCGGATCCGAATCACGATCTTGATGTCCTCACGATCGCCGAGTCGATCGTCGACGATCCGCAAGAGGTTCTCAACGCTCAGCGCCGACGATTGCAGGATGCCAAGCGGCGCGAACTCTGGGTGCCGGGCATGTCGCTCGAGGAATCCGGAGCGATGAAGGACGAGCTCGACGCCATCACGCATCCCAAGCCGATGGCGGAAGAACTGGAGGTCTGGTTCCGCCACTGGAACGCCAAGCATCCGTTCATCGCGGATCGTGAACCGAGCCCGAAGTCAGTCGCCCGGGATCTGCTCGAACGCGGCATGTCCTTCAGCGACTACGTTCACGACCACGGTCTGATTCATCACGAGCAGTCGCTCTATTACTATCTATCGGATGTCCAGAAGGTCATCGCGCGGGCCATCGCCGTGCCAACGAAGGGCGGGGAAGCCGACGCTGCGGACCCAAGCGCCGTGGCGCGCCGCGAAGCGATCGCGCGGTTGCTTGAGGATCTCGGAGCGCTGGTCGAGACGATCGACTCCAGCGTGGCCCAAGAATGGGCCCAACACGGACTCGACCCGGTGGAGGCGTCGTTGGGGGCGGCGGTCGAACGGGCCGCTGTCGCAAGCGCTGCGGCCAGTTCGTCACGCGCGTCTGCCGCAAGGATCGATGGACTTCTCCGTCGCATGGTGCGCACGCAGGCCTTCGGATGGGTCCGGGCGCTCGAGCGGGGTCACTACGCGGAACTCGCGACGGACGGATTCACGGCCGAGATGGCGAGTGAACAGTTCGCGCCGTACTGGGACGCTTACGACGCGGTGCTCATCACCGCGGATGCCCGAGGTCCTGAGCTCTTCGACTTCGATCTTGCCAGCGGGCGCGTGCGGCAATGGATCCTCGACCCTCAGGACGATCGCCAGTGGTTCGTCGAGGGAACGGTCGACATGAGCGCCTCGCGGGCCGAAGGCCGGCCGGTGCTTCGGGTCGTGCGCATCGTCAACCAGTCGAGACCGATCGGTTCGGAGGAGTGACCGGTCTCTGGCGATCCGGCCGCGGAATGCCGATACTTCCCCGCATGTGCAAGCTTCTTGCCCTCCTCGTTGCGTTCGCCGTCGTTGGTGGATGCGCTGCTCCATCGCTCACCGGGGCGTGGCGATCCCAGGTCCAGTTTGCGTCGGGAGACTTCGCCGCCGTAAAGGACCTCGAGTTTCTGTACGTGTTCAACGAAGGCGGCACGATGACCGAGTCGTCCAACTACGACAGCGCGCCGCCAGGACCGCCCGCGTATGGAGTGTGGCGAGCCGTTGACGCTCGGCGTTACGAAGCCGTGTACACATTCTTCATGATCAAGCCGCTCGAACGAACCGAGCAAGTCATCGCAGGCTGGATGCCGATGGGGCGAGGAGAAATTCGCGAGCGGATCGAGTTGGCTGCGGACGGAAGGTCGTTCCGATCAACCATGGTCCTGCAAATATTTGACCCAGCGGGGCAGCCGCTGCCCGGCGCCGCCGAGGGCGTCGGCAACGCCAGCCGAATTGGATTTTGACTGTGCATGACCGTGCATGACCGTGCATGACCGCGCTTGCCGAGCCGCGTCGCGTGCGAGCGTATCGAATCAAAGGTCAATGGTTTCGGTCGCGGCGCCGATGCCCTCCCCTGGCATCGTCCGCCCGTCATCAGCCGGGGCAGCGATCCTACGCACTCAAGAGCGCGGCAAGATCCGCTCCGTTGACGGCGCCGTTGGGATCAATGTCTCCCGCATCGCCGCCAGTTCCTCCTGTGGGAGCGATATGCGCGGCCGTCGTGATCGTTCCCACGAACATCACGAAGGACAGGGCACTCCGACCACTCAGCGCCGAAACGTCTGCCGCTGGATCATCAGTTCGATGGTCTGGCAGATGAGATCGATTTCGCGCTCGCCCATGCCGTGGTGGAAGGGAAGAGCGATGGTTCGGGCGCTCATGCGTTCAGCGACCGGGAAGTCGCCAAGTCGGTGTCCCCATCGCATCGCGTGGAAGGGCATGAGCGGAGCGACCGGATACGGATTCGACGCCCCAATATCGTGGCGGTGCAGTCCGCGGACGATCAGATCGCGATCCTCGCAGAGAAACGTCTCGGTCAGGCGAATCACGAACCCTGGCCACGCCACCGTGCAGCCTTCGGGAAGTGTCGGCAGCATCAGTTCGGGATGTCCGCCCAATCGCCGGACGTAGTGCTCGGCGAGCTTCGCCCGGATCTCGATTGCGCGTTCGATGCGTCGCACCTGACTCGCCGCCAGCGCCCCGCGCAACTCGTCCATTCGGCTGTCGAAGCCGAATCGCTCGTGTTCGTGCAGTCGTCCGACTTCCGGCGGCGCTCCATCTTCGGGATCGATTGACGGTCGCCCCGCGTCGCGCAGCGAGCGGCAGGTGTTCGCGAGTACGTCGTCGTTGGTCACAAGGATCGCGGCGTCGCCGCCGACGACCAGTCCGCTGGCAGGCAACCCGAACACCGCGATCCGTCCGAAGCGGCCAGCGGGATCACGACCCAGTCGACAACCCAACGTCTCCGTCGCGTTCTCGATGAGCGGGATCTCAAACTTCGTGCAGAGGTGCGCGAGCACATCGGCGCCATGCGGGTTCCCGAAGTTGGGGCTGGCGATGATTGCCCGCGTGCGCTCCGTCACCAGCGTCTCGACGGTGCTTGGCGTCGCATTGAGCGTGCGCGGGTCGATGTCCGCGAAGACCGGACGGGCTCCGGTGAACGCCACTGCGTTGGCGACCACCACCGGGGCGAATGCTGGCAGAATCACCTCATGGCCGGAGCCGATGCCGCACGCGGTCAGGGCGATTCGCAGTCCCGTCCCGAGCGAACCGACCGCGATGCCGTGCGGTCGCTTCACCTGGGCCGCGAAAAGACCCTCGAATTCGCGCACAGATTCGCCCAGTCCGAGTCGGCCGCTGCGCAACACACGATCGACCGCCGCCCGGTCGTCGTCGGTGATCTCCGGCAGAAACAGCGGAATCGTTTCGCTCACTGGTCGCTCGTTCGTTGAGGTGGAAGAAACAGCGTCGGCAACGCTCAAGGGCGCAGGACTGCCGCGATCGCTTCATCCCCGCGGCCACTCAACTTGGCGAAGAGCCATGCGGCTTGGATTTCCATCGCGGGATCGATGCGCCATCCGCCAGCGGCGATGAGGCCAAGTTCCTTGAGTTGGTTCTCGGTGAGTTTGGTTGCGAAACGAGCTTCCAGCAGCAGCGCCATCGAGGCACCGCGTCGCGATCCCTTTGCTTTCGCGTCGCGAGCGAC
>JBBQCR010000351.1:0-3985 GCA_038318935.1 Phycisphaerales bacterium | reverse complement strand
ACCTTTGATCCGGGCTCGACTCGCAGTTCCTTTGAAGCGTTCATGTGCTGTTTGTCGCCCGCAGCTGTTAGCGGGCGGCCTGCTTCAGGGGGCGAATCGCGATGTTGCGGAACTCGATGTACGCGCCTTCGGACTGGAGGGCGATACGCCCGGGCTTCACCTCAACGTCGGTAGCGGTGTTCTGCAGAAGATCGTTCACGTAGAGCTCGAGCTTTCCGCCGTCGAGCACGATGCGATAACGATTCCACTCGCCCAGCGGCTTTTCGTTGGTGGGATTGGCCTTCTCGGTATGGCGACCGTCGGTGCGCTTGGCGTCGACTTTCATCGGCACTTCGTCGATGTTCCAGATGTCGCCAGCGCTCTGCGACTGAAGCTGGGCCTCGACTGACTTCGGCCACACCTTGTCCGGATTCTGCACGCGAAGGAGCACACCCGAGTTGCCCGGCCCCTTGGTCGGATCGAATCGCCATTCCAAGGTCAGTTCGAAACTCTCGTACTCCTTCTCTGTCGCGATGTAGCCAACCGGGTTGCCGGAGCAGCGGAGGACACCGTCGGCGACCGACCACACCTTCGTCGGATCTCCCTCGGGAAGAAACGGCTTCCATCCCGCGAGCGTCTTGCCGTCAAAGAGCTGTGCTGCTTCGCCGAAACGGGAGTCGGTCGCCGGAGCGGAGGGTTTGGGGGTCGGCGTTGCCACTGCTGGCTTCGCCTGCTTCTGCGTGTCCGACTGGGATCCGTGGCTCAGCGGCGCGGCGAGAAGGACCACCATCGAGAGTGCGGAGAGGATCATGGTGGCGGCAGCGTAGCGGATGCCACTCCGCCCTGAAGCAGCGCTGCGAAACAGCCATGCGAAACCGCGATGAAATCCTCGCTTGGTTTCGCGGAAGCAGCGGTAGCATGGGATCGCAGTCGTCCGCGAGTTTGAAGCGATGGCTTGACCCGATCGGGCCTCTCCTGCAATGCAGTCCTCTTCCCGGAGGTGCCTCGTGAGCCTGACTACCGTCCCAGTCGCCCATGGCATGTTCTGCTGGTTTGAGCTCACCACCCACGACGTGGATCGGGGAGCGGGGTTCTATCGGGAGTTGATGCGGGCGGGAACCCGCAGCGTGCCGATGGGCGGCACTGACTACCTGCTGTTCGAAGTCGATGGTCAGACCGTCGCCGGCCTGATGCCGATGGGGAAGGAGGTCCCGATCGGGGCTCCCTCGCACTGGATGCCCTACATCGCCGTCGATGATGTCGACGCCGCGTGCGCTGGTGTGACCGCGCTCGGGGGAAAGATCTGCTGCCAACCGAGTGACATGTCGATGGGCCGCTTCGCCGTGGCGAGCGATCCGACGGGCGCGGTGTTCTCCCTCTTCAAGGCAGCACCGGGCAGGACCGATGGCACCAATCCGATGGGCCCGGGGGCGTTCGTATGGTGCGAACTGGTGACGCGTGACCTCGCTCGATCAAGCGAGTTCTATGCGAAACTTCTTGGATGGACACCGCAGTTCCGAACCTCGGGAGCATCGTGCTTCGTCGAGATGAAGGCGGGACCACAGGCGGTGGCGAGCGTCTTCGAGGCCTGCGCCGACGAGACCACCTCGCAGGGGCATTGGTGCCCGTATCTGTGCGTCGATGACATCCACGCGAGTCTCGCGGCGGCCGTTCGTCTCGGCGGCACCAAGCTCTGCGAACCGATGGACATTCCCGGCGTCGGTCTCTACGCCGGTCTCACCGACCCGACCGGAGCGCATCTGGCGCTCTTCCAACCGACATGTCATGCATGCCAAGCAACAGAGCCGTGAGGCGTCCTCTCCTGACCGCGTCTCTCATCGCAGCGCTCAGCGCAGCGGCGTCGGCGCGTTCCGTCGTTCCACCGCCACAGCGTGACGGCCCCGGCGCAACTCCGGCGATCGAACAACCCACCAGCGAGAGCGTTCGTCGCTTCTTCTCATCGCTCACGTCCGTCCTCGGTGACGCGCTCGATCGGATGGACAAGGAGCGCAGCCTGCCCGAGAGCACTTGGAATCCGCTGGAGGAGACCAAGCGATCCAATGCCGATCGGCTGAACGAACTGCTCGACGAATGTGCGACGATTCTCAGCGACGGGGCGACCACCGATGTCCGCAAGCGCATCCGTTCCCTCGAGCGCGAGAAGCGTGCACTCGACGATGAGGTGCGCACCGGCTTCGAGAAGCAGTCCGCGGCGCGACCTCGCTCGGAACGTGAGTGGTACGAGGTGCTCGGCAAGAGCCGCGAAGATTGGGAAGCTGCGATTCTCGCTGCTCGCAAGCGACAGGGCGAGATCGACGGTGAGATCTTTGCCCTTCGCAAAGAGTTTGCGACGCAGATCGCGAGCTTCGGTCTGGAGCTTGGCCCAAGCGGACACGAAGCATTGCTGGCCACCGTATCGGGTGATGCCTTCGTCGACATGGTTGTCGCCTTCGACAACGTGCGTGTCGTCACCGATCAGTTGCGGCGCATCACCGAGCGCATGCAGGAGTCGCCCGAAACTGCCAAGCGTTATTACGGCATGTACGTTCTTCTGGTCCGCATCATGGATCGCATCCAGGATTCCTTCGTCGATCAGATCGAGAAGAACGCCATGCCGAAGATCAGAGCCTACGGTGAGGACGCCGCCGCGACGGAACGTCAGGCGAAGGCGCTGCTGGGCTCCGCTGATACCGCGAACCGAGTGACGCTCGAGAAGAACATCGCTGCCTGTCGCATGGCTCAGGACGCCGTCGCCAACTATCTCGGCTATCTGAAGGCCCAGGCTGATCGCGTGCGCGAACTCAACAAGGGCGTCGAGCAGCGCTTGAAGGTCGCCGAGAACACGTATCGCACGATGACCGTCAGCGTCGGTATCGCCGAACTGATTCGCCAAGGCCAGCTCGACCTGCAGGCGGTGATGTCGATGGAGTTGCCCGCATTGAAGGGCTTCGACAACACGGCCCTGCGCGAGCAATACGAGCGCATGAACGAACGGCTCGGCAAGACGAGCGGAGATCGCTAGCAATCACATCGTCGCGCGGCGCAGGCGATCGTAGATAGCTTCCCACACGCCGTGACGCTCCGTCGGTCGCTCGATCAGGATCAGCGAGCGATCGAGCGAATCCGCGTGTCGCAGGGCTTCGTACAGCTTGATGCCGTACTCCTTGGGATCCTTGGGCATCACGATTGCGACGTGCGGTGGAGGAACGATGTCGGCGCTGAAGGCCAGAACCGCGACCGGCTCCGGGCAACTCGTCAGCCGGCGCTCAATCGCGCTGGCGTCAAAGAGCTCCGCCCGAGTTTTCGGTGCGTAGTGCCGGAGATTGGTGCCGGGGCTTCCCGACTGGCCGGCGAAGAGCGGCTCGGCGATGTCGCCGATGACCGGCGACAGCATCTCCTTGGTGATGGCGCCCGGGCGCAGCACCATCGGTCGGGCACGACTGAGATCCAGGACCGTGCTCTCCAGACCCACCGTGCATGCTCCGCCTTCAAGCACCATCAGATCAGGTTCGTCGGCCAATTCGAGATCGACGTGCTCAGCGCGCGTCGGCGAGATCCGTCCCGAACGATTCGCGCTGGGGGCCGAAATCGGCGAGCCGACCGCCTCAATGAGTTGTCGGGCCACCGGATGCGAGGGCGAACGAACCGCGACCGTCGAGCGACCACCGATCGAACTCGGTGCGACCTCTGCGCGGCGCGGCAGCACCAGCGTCAGCGGTCCCGGCCAGAACGCCTCGGCCAGCCGTTGACAGCGCACGTCCCAGCCGATCACGACGCGCTTGGCCATCGGAATGTCGAGCACGTGAGCGATGAGCGGGTTGGACGAGGGTCGTCGCTTGATGCGATACACCTCAAGCGCTGCCCGCTCGTTGAACGTGTCGCAACCGAGACCGTAGACCGTCTCCGTCGGAAAGGCGACAACGCCACCATCGCGAATGATGGAAGCGGCCTTGCGGATGTTTGCGGCGTCAGCCTTGACGATCTTCGGCACGTCGTTGGGTCCTCA
>JBBQCR010000350.1:0-4007 GCA_038318935.1 Phycisphaerales bacterium | reverse complement strand
GCCGCACGCCGATCGGCAAGTTTTTCGGGACCCTGAGTCGCGTCCCCGCACCGCACTTGGGCTCGTACGTTGCGAAGGCTCTCTTCGAAGACGTTCCCGGGTCGAAGGACCGCGTCGATGAGTGCGTCCTGGGAAACGTGTTGCAGGCCGGCGTCGGCCAGAACCCGGCCCGGCAGGCCGGGCTCCTCGCGGGACTCCCCGAAACCTTGAATGCCGTCACCATCAATAAGGTGTGCGGCTCGGGGCTTCAGGCGGTCATGCAGGCAGCCCAGTCGATCCGCTGCGGAGACAACCACCTGGTGCTCGCTGGCGGCATGGAGAACATGGACCTCGCCCCGCACATGACGCACCTTCGAAACGGGGTCAAGTTCGGCGAAGCCAAGATGCTCGACCACATGCAGGTCGACGGATTGACGTGTCCCTTTGAGAAGTGGGCCATGGGCTGCGCAGCCGATCACACGGCCAGCACGTACTCCGTCAGCCGCGCCGAGCAGGACCGCTTCGCCCTGCAGAGTCACCAGCGAGCGGCACATGCGACCAAGGAGGGATGGTTCAGGAAAGAGATCGTCGCCCTGAGCCCTGAGCAGACGATGCAGAAGGTCGGGCTCGACGTCGACGAGGGCTTCCGCGCCGACTCGACGCTTGAGTCGCTTGCAAAGCTCAAGGCAGTCTTCACCAAGGATGGCACAGTCACCGCTGGCAACGCGAGCCAGATCTCTGACGGCGCCGCGGCTGTCCTCGTTGCGAGCGAGGCGATGGCCAACTCGCTGGGCCGAAAGCCGCTCGCCCGCATCATCGATCAGTGCACCGTCGGCGTGGCCCCCAAGGAACTGTTCTTTGCGCCGAAGCTCGGGATCGAACTCCTGCTCAAGCGCAACAGCTTGAAGGTGACCGACATCGATCTCTTCGAGATCAACGAGGCCTTCGCCGCTCAGATCCTCTCGAACATCACGCCCCTTGGCATTCCGGAAGACCGGCTGAACATCGGAGGCGGCGGCATCGCGATGGGCCACCCGATCGGCGCCAGCGGCGCGCGAGTCCTCGTGACGCTCCTGCATCACCTCGCCCGCACCGGCGGCAAGCGCGGCATCTGCTCGCTCTGCCTTGGCGGCGGCAACGCGGTGTCAATGCTGGTGGAAATGGTGTGACAGATGATTGATGTCGCCTGAAAAGCTGTTCTCGGATCGTCGATCGCCGCGAAGTTCCTTGCGGCGACCGACGCCCGTTGGTACCGTCGATCAAGGGAGTACGCTTGGCCTCGCTTCCAAGCGATCCGTGGTGACGCGTCTCGCTCCGACGGTCTTATCGCACTTTGTGAGGTGGGTATGCAAAGGTCTTTCCGCGCGCCGAAGCGTTCGATCGTCGTCAGCCTGCTCGCCGCCGTCGTCGGATTGACTTGGGCGTCGCCTTCTTCCGGTGCGCGATACAGCGCTTCGCAGAGCCTCGTCGGCCAAACCGACCTTCAGGCGATCGACCTTCCGCAGCTCCGCGCCCGTCAGATCAGGATCATCGAGCTGCCCGCCGGACTTCCGGAGACGTTCGATGTCCCGGTGACTCTCAACGATCAGGGGGTCACGCTTCGGCTGCATCGCCGCACTCTGCGATCGCCCTCGGCCCAACTGCTTGTCGATCATGGCGGAGGGGCCATCGAGTCCGTCCCGCTCCCTCCGGCGCAGACCTACCGCGGCGAGATCATCGGCGAGGATGGCTCTGCTGTGGCCGCATCGCTCGTTGACGGCGGCATCGTCGCGTTGATTGAGCGTGCCGACGGAACGCGCTGGCATGTCGAGCCGGTCGCGAATCTCCTCGGTGCAGCGGCTGCCGCTCCGCCGCCCGGCGCCCATGCAAGCTACCGGGCTGAGGACGTGATTCGCAGCGGCGGCATCTGCGGAAACGACTTCGTCGATCTCGCGAAACCGGACCGCGCTCGCACTCGTCCCGCAAAGTCCGATGGGGACGAAGCCGACGGTGGTGAAGGCGGCATCGCCGGCACGACGAAGTACCTCGCTGAAATCGCCTTCGACGCCGACTTCGAGTACTTCCAGAAGAACGGAAGCTCGGTGAGCAGCACGCTGAACGACATCGAGAACGTGATGAACCAAGTAGAGTTCATCTACGACCGCGACGTCGACATCAACTACGAGTTCGTTACGTTCATCGTGCGCACCACCGCGAGCGATCCGTACACGTCCACTGACCCGGGCACGTTGCTTTGCGAGTTCAGAACTGCTTGGAATGCCGCTCCGGAGAACCAGATCCAGCGCGAGGTCGCGCATCTCTTCACCGGAAAAAACATCAACGGCTCGGTGATCGGTATCGCTTGGGTGGGCGTGGTGTGCAATGCCGTGGGCACGGATTGCGGCGTCAACGCGGATCTCGCGTACTCCCTGGTGGAGTCCAAGTTCAGTGGCGCGACGTTCAACGAGCGCATCGCGCTTTCGTGTCACGAACTCGGGCACAACTGGGGTGCGCAGCACTGCGACGGTCTCGGCGACTGCCACATCATGTGCGCCGTCTTGGGCGGCTGCGACGGCATCGCCGGCAGCAATCTGAAGTTTGGTGCGCCGGAGCAATCCGATATCGTCGCCTACCGCAACGCGGTGACGTGCGACCTCGCGCTCGCCGCACCGCTGACAGTGCCGTTTGCCGAACTCTGGACGACCGCGACCGTGTCCACCACCAAATGGGTGTTCAACAACGGCGGCGTGACGAGCATCGCGGCCACCAACGAGCCGAGCTCACCGAACTCGCTGAATCTCGACTGCACCGGAAGCGGTCTGTACGACGACGACGAAGTGCGCAGTCACTTCTTCCTGCTGGCAAACGTGCCGCAGACACTGAACTTCACCTACTTCACCGAACATAAGGGAGTCGAGAGCGGCGAGACGCTTTTCGTCGACTACTTCAACAGCGCCGGCGACTGGGTGAATCTGAACACCATCGTCTCCAATGGGACCGACGAGACGACCTTCACCCTCTGGTCGCACACCCTGCCTGCGGACGCGAAGCACGATCAGTTCCGCATCCGGTTTCGCACCGATGTCAACGAGATCAACGACGACTGGTACATCGACGACATCAAGATTGATTTCGTCCCGCCCCCTGTCAACGACGATTGCTCCGGCGCCAGCGTGATCACGCAATCCACGACCCCTTTCAACAACACCAACGCCACAACCAGCCTGCCTGGTGCGCCTACTTCGTGCAGCGAGAGCAACGGGACGACGCTCGTCAACGACCTCTGGTACTCCTACGTATCGTCGTGTACGGGAACACTCACTGTTTCGACATGCGGCCTGACTTCCCTCAACACGCGACTGGTCGTCTATCCCGGCAACACCTGCCCTACGGCGGGAACTGTCCCGCTCGGATGCGATGACGACACCGCCAACTGCAGCGCCGGCTCGTCGCTGGTGCAGATTCCGATCACCACCGGTCAGCTCGTCTACGTGCGGCTCGGCGTGATTTCCGGCTTCGGAACAGGCACACTGCTGGTTGCCTGCACACCGTCCTGTCCCGACGCCGACGGCGACGGCATCTGCGACGCCGCTGACAATTGCCCGAGCACCCCCAACGCCTCACAAGCCGACTCTGACGGTGACGGTGTGGGCAATGCCTGCGACGGTTGTCCGAACGATCCGCTGAAGATCGCGCCAGGCACCTGTGGTTGCGGCATCGCGGACACCGACAGCGATGGTGACGGAACGCCCAACTGCAATGATCTCTGCCCGAACGATCCGCTGAAGATCGCGCCGGGTACCTGTGGTTGCGGCGTCGCCGACACCGACAGCGATGGTGACGGCACACCCAATTGCAATGATGGCTGCCCGAACGATCCGCTGAAGATCGCGCCAGGTACCTGTGGTTGCGGCGTCGCCGACACCGACAGCGATGGAGAAGGCACACGCAATTGCAATGACCTCTGCCCAAACGATCCGCTGAAGATAGCGCCGGGCACCTGAGGATGCGGCGACGCCGACACCGACTGCGATGGCGACGGAACACCC
>JBBQCR010000349.1:0-4033 GCA_038318935.1 Phycisphaerales bacterium | reverse complement strand
GTCCCTCCGGATCCTCTTCACGATCATCCGATCGAGCAGGCGCCGACACCAAGACGAGCGCGGTCCGGCGCGGCAACTCTGTCCGGATGGTCGCCTCCGGCCACAGTCGCCCGCGCAGGGTGTCGCGGTTGAGGAGCGCGGGAAAGTCCGCGGACTCGCTCAAGAGTTGCGGAGCGACCTGCACCTCAAGGACCGCGCCATCCTCTAGAGGCACCGTCCACGCGCGGACCATCAGCCGCAGCGAGCCTGGCGCGAGCCGTTCGGCTCGGCCGTCGATGATGGCAATGCGAGCCTGGTCGGAGACTACGCGGGAGATCTCTCGCCAATCGAGCGCCTGGCCGTGCCACGTCGCGATCGCTCGTGTCGTTCCGCCGAGATCAGCCAGTAGATACGGCAGTCGATCCTCGGGGACCACCACAGCGCGGAATCCATGACGCTCCAGGGCTGCAGTGCTGGTACCAAGCGAGACATCGGAAAGCGCCCATCGCTTGAGCGCCCGGCGGATGCCAGGTTCGTTGTCGGTCGCTGACCAGCGAACGACCTCCAGTCCGTTGTCCTCGCCCGGCGCTCGCGGGCGATCGAGTAAGGCAGCCGCTGCGGCGACGGCAGCACTCGACGAACTAGGAGGTGCGCTTCGCGTCGCCGAGGTCGATGTGCAGGAGGCGAGCGACATCGCGACAAGTCCCACCACTGCCGCCACACGCTCAGCGAGCGAGGGTAGTCGTTGCGGCGTCGGTGATGTGCGGCGCATGAACATCATGACCGCGCGTGCGGCAACTCGTTGATCGCGTCGATCAACTGTCGCAGTGTTCCGTAGTCGCGCCGCGTGAAGACAAAGTGCAACCTCGGCAGCTCAAGCGAATCGTCCTCGCCCAGAAGCGCTCCCGATTGCATGATGCGATGATCCTTCAGAATCCTGCCGAACCGCTGCTCCAACGTTGCGACCTGTTCCGACGAGAGCGCGGAGTCGATCCGCAGGACCAAGCGATCGCCGACGAATCGACTCGACCGAAATCGGCGATAGAAGCGAAGGACCTGCTCAACGGCTTCCTCTGGTGTCGCGCAACGACGAAAAAGCGCCGAATCCTCCGGGCTGGTCCAACCGCGACGAAGGAGATCGTCCTGCGCGAACCGTTCCCAGGTCGACCAATAGTCGCCGCCGGCACCTTCCACGAGTACCAGCGGCAGGATCACGCTCTTGCCGGTCTGCATGAGCGTCAACACCTCGTACAGTTCGTCCTGCGTGCCGAAGCCGCCGGGAAACACCGCGACCGCATGCGAGTTGCTCGTGAACATCAGCTTGCGAGTGAAGAAGTATCGGAAGTTGATGAGCTTCGGATCCCCGTCGATCACCGCGTTGGCGGCCTGCTCGCTCGGCAACCGAATTGCCAGACCGAACGAGGCATCGCGCGTCGGTCCCTCGTGGCCGGCCTTCATGATGCCGTTGCCTGCACCGGTGATGGTCATCCATCCGTGGGTCGCGATCAGTTCGCCAAAGGTGCGGGCGGCGATGTAGTCGGGATGGTCCTCGGGCGTCCGCGCCGATCCAAAGATCGAGATCTTGCGGACGCCTCGGTAGCGATTGAAGACGCGATAGGCGTAACGCATCTCCCGCAGGGCGCTCGTCACAAGCTTGAGCTGCCCGGTGTCTGCGCCGTCCTTCAGGAACTTCAGCGCCGTGCGCATCATGTCGGCGACGAAGGTAGCGTCGGAGGTGGATGGATCGTGCCCGAGTGAGCGGAGGGCCACGTCGATCGCGGCGCTCATCTCGCGATCGGCGAGATCTCCACGACGACTGGATCGCTCGCCGCCGCGTTCGATGTTCTGGGTGTGATCTTCATCGCTCATGCGGTTCAATCCCTTCCCCCGACACGCGAACGACCGATGGTATCTCCGAAGGCACCAGCGCGTCGCCGTCTCGGTCGTCGGCCGCTCGGGCGCAGGATGTTCGGCAGCGCCCGTACCGTCGCTGCTGGATCGTTGAGCGGTCCGGTCAGTTCGATTTCGAAGAGCTGGTCGTTCAACGCTCCGAGGAGATCGCTGACCACCAACAGGTTGCCACGGGTATTGAAGGTCGCGTTGATCGAGAAGTCGCGGGTATCGACGGCACCGCGGCCATCGAGCGTCACGCCATTGGTGGTGAGCTGAAAGCGCTCGAATCGGGCGAAGGGTCCATCGAGATAGAACGCGATGTCGGCCGTGTTGAGCGACGACGAGAGCGGCAGCGCCAACTGACTGATCTGAAGGAGACGCATCGTCACCGGCGAACTGGCCATCGCCGCGTTGCGGATCGAAACTTGCCCTCGTCCGGTGCGAGAGAATAGATCATCGACCGTGCCCTGAAGGGCGAGTCGACCGTCGACTTCTCCGGTGGAGGACGGTGTGGGCTCGCGCGGATACAGAAGTGGGCCGAGTGCTGCGCCACTGACGCGAACGTCGGCGGTGTACCCACGACTCAGAAGATCGAATGTGGCGTCACCGGACAGCCGCCCGTCGGCGATCGATCCTCTGAAGTCGCGGGCGATGATCTTCGATGTGCCTTCCTGGAGAATCAGTTGGGCCTTTGTTCGCAGCATCTGGCGGTCGTAGATCCGCACGCGATCGGCCGTCAGCCCCACGTCGAGCGCGACCCGCGGCGCGGTGGCGACGCCAGGATCGCGGGCGTATCGGAAGGACATCGTCGCTTCGCCGTCCAACTCGCTGAAGGGCAGTCCCGCGACGAAACTGGTGCCGGTGGTACTGATGGACGCGTCAAACACATAGAGGAGTGGATTCATGACGCCTTCGGCCGAGTTCCACTGCAGCGAGAGCTGGGCGTCGCGGAAGGACAGAGTGCCAGCCTTGAGGTCGATTGCATTGCGGGCGACGTTGAGTGGAGGCGGCAGCATCGCCGCGATCGCCGGTGTCCAATCGGTCGCATCAAACGTCATTCGGGCGGTCGCAACGTTTGGTTCGGCGGTGAGATCGATCGATGCGTCGAGCAGCACATGCCCACCAGGAACCGTCGCATCAATCGACTCGGCACGAACTTGCTGTGGTGTGGCGGTGATTCGTGTTCCCGGCGCGAAGATCGCGCTCGGTCGCGCGGGCCCCAGATCAAAGGCGATGTGCTTGGGTTCCAGCACCAGGGACCAGTCAGGGCGGGCGACGCCGACGGAGGTGAGTTGCAGCGTCGCGTCAAAACGGCCGGTCGCGTTGAGCGATGCGTAGGCATCTGCGAGCTCGCCTTCGCGGGCCTCGCGCATGACTGTTGCGATGAGCGGCGTTTCAAAGGGAATGTCGCTCGCCACCGTCGTCAGATGCAGCCCGCGGATTCCCTCCGGACCGAATTCGAATCCACCGTTGGCAACGAATTCACCGTCCTCGCGCCGACTTCCCAGAGCCATATGCAGATCGCGCAAGATCGTGCTGCCCGGGCGAGTGGAGTCACCGGAATCGATATGCAGATCGCCGCCGAGGCCGACCGCGTCGATTCGGTTGCCGTCGGGCGCGATCGACAACGACAGTGGACGGACGACGATGTCGGCGTGCACCCCGCCGACTCCCGCTGCGTCGGCGACGAGTGGAGTTCCGACGAGACGCAAATCCGCGTCGAAGATCCCGTCGGGGCGCAGATGCTCCCACATCGTGCGAGCGGTCGGCCGACCCTCCGGTGGGAGCGCCGCGATCCACCAAGGCGCCACGGTCATGCCGCGCAGCGTGACGTTGATGATCTTCGAACCATCGCCGTTGTACTGTCCGGTTGCGGACAGTGTGCCGACACCATCCTCAGGGTCGGCGGTGAGCGAGCGGATGGCGACGACATCACCATCCATACGAAGCGACGCGGAGAGGTTGCGCAGCCGCAATCCGTCTGGCAACGCGAGATCAAGACCGCGAACATCCTCGGCCTCGATCGTGCCGTTGGAGACCTCGATGTTGAGGGTGACGTGCGGTTGCGACGCATTTGCCGGGTTGTCGGTGATGGTCCCGTGAAAGTCGATGTCGCCTTCAAGATGCGCTGCCTCGAGCAGACTCGCTGCTGGCGTCAGCG
>JBBQCR010000348.1:0-4055 GCA_038318935.1 Phycisphaerales bacterium | reverse complement strand
GTCCCTTCCACGTTGCGTCCTCGGTGAGTGACACGAAATCGAACCAGATGGTGGTGTCGGAGTCGATCTCGATCACCAAGGGGCCGAGAAAGCGACGGCTCGCGTCGCTTCCCAAGCTCTCGCGCATGGTTCTCCACTCGGTCCCGACCTCGAAGCCCTTGGCGATGAAACCGGCGGAGGCATGATCGAGCACTCCGTCGTTGCGCGGGAGCGGAATCCGGATCACCGCGCCCGGGCTCTCTGCCTTGGCATCAATCCGCAACGCCAACTTCACGCGACGACCATTCACGACGCCGAAGTGACCGGTCGAGATCAGCTTCGATCCCTTGCCTTTGGTAACTCGGAGCGTGTGCGGGGCAGTGGCATTGGGGCCGTTGGTGTCGATCGCGTAGTTCGCGAGGCTGCCTTCAGGCTTCTCGAATCGCCAACCCGGAATCACGTCGCCTTGCTGCGGCTGCTCAAACGAACGATTCGGTAGTTGCTCGACGAGAAGTCCTCCTTCGCCCGCGTGATTGATCTCCTCGAAGAAGACGCCAAAGAGAAGCGGGCTGATGGCGTGCGACGGGCGATCAGCATGGACAACGAGCGCAGGCGGTCCGACCGCAGCGGCGATCAGCGTGGTCAGAAGAATCGGGAGGATCATGCGGAGTCTCCGAGCGATCGCCCGATCGCCCGGCGGGCGAGTGCAGCGACCGTCTGTTGCAGGGCGACGAACGCCAGAAGGAGTCCGCCCACAGCGATGCTGGTCCAAGCGCTGCTGAGCGTGCCTTGATAGTCGATGAGCGAGCGAATCGTGCCCAAGATAAGAACACCGATCATGGTGCCCAAGAGGAAGCCGACGCCCCCTGACAGCAGGGTGCCTCCGATCACTGCGGCGGCAATCACGTCGAGCTCGAGGCCCACGGCGGATGCCGGATCGCCTGCCTGCTTGTACATCGTGAAGACTACGCCGGCGAGCACCGAGCAGCCGCCTGCGAGCGCGTATGTGCCAATGCGCGTTGCCACGACAGGCAATCCCATGCGGCGAGCGCTGCGATCGTTGCCGCCAATGGCATAGATCGCGCGGCCGAACGCGGTGCGATGGGCGATGATCATCGCGGCAAAGAGCGTGACCACGAAGATGGTCGTTCGCAGCGGAATGATGAGTCCCGCGAATCGCAGCGATGCGCTCTGCGACGCCCACTCGTAGAAGGGGTGATGGACGGTCATCGATCGAGGCTCGATCCAGAAGGCCCATCCTCGAGCCACGAACATACCCGCCAAGGTCACCAGGAAGGGAGGAAGCGCGTAGCGCTCGATCAGCGTTCCCATACCGCCGCCAAAGAGCGTGCCCGCGACGATGGCGATCGCGCTTGCGGCGATCGGATGCACGCCGAGCCGTTCGACCATCCACGCGATCAGCACTGTGGTGCAGGCGACGACCGCCCCAACCGAGAGGTCAATGCCGCCGGAAACAATGACGAACGTCGCGCCGATCGCGGCGATGCCGACGAATGAGTACTCCGCGAGGAGGCTGAGGGCATTGGACGACGTCGCAAAGTGATCGAAGCGCAGCCCCCCAAACGCAAAGAGCGCAATGAGAATGATCCCAGCGGTGAGCGTTGGAACGAAGCGCGTCATGCACTTCTCCGCGGCGCCAGCGATCGCAGGTCCGCGCGAAACGAGGGCGATCCCGCCAGACAGACAGCGAGGATGATGCATGCGACCGGCAGCGGAGCGACATCCGAACTGACGTCGCGGGCGTACATGGTCGTCGTCATGGTCTGGAGCAGAAACGCTCCGATCAGCGCACCTGCAAGCGTGAAGCGTCCGCCCGCGAGCGACGCACCGCCAGCGACCACTGCGAAGATGCCGCCCAGCTCGAGCGTCAGGCCGAGGCGCGTTGGATCGGCCGAACGCACGCGAGCTGCTTCGACCAGTCCCGCGAGTCCAGCGCACAGCCCAGAGGCCGCGTAGGTCAGGACGATGAGCAGTCGAGCACGCACTCCCGCGAGACGAGCCGCGGCGGGATTGCTGCCGACCGCTTCGAGGAGAAGCCCCGCCGCGCTGCGGCGCATCACCAGCCATGTGCAGATCGCGACCACCAGGGCGAGGAGAAATGGAAAGGGCAGGGGCAGCCACGCGGGGCGACCGTTGCCGAGGTACTCGAGCACCGGATCGCGAAAGGGAATGATCTGACCGTCGGCGATCCACTGAGCGATACCTCGTCCCGCAACCATCAGGACAAGCGTCGCCACGAACGGCTGCAACCGACCGTACGCGACAAGCGATCCGTTCCAAACTCCGCACACGATCGCGATTCCGAGCGCCGCCGCAATTGCGACCCACGGCGAATGGCCGGTCGTCACGACCATTGCGGCGATCACACCGCTGATCGCCATGATCGCGCCAATCGAGAGGTCGACTCCGCGCCCGGCGATCACCAGCGCCATACCGATCGCCAGCAGCGCTGTTGTCGATCCACGACTCATGACATCGAGTAACGCTCCGGTCGGACGTCCATCGATCAAGGTGATTCGAAGAAATCCCCCCGCCGTAAAAGGTCCGGCAAGCGATCCCGTGCGCACGACGTCGAACGCCGCGTTGGTCAGGATCAGAACGAGGATTGCGATCGCCGGCCAGAGGACGAAGCCGTGGGATCGGCGTCCGGTCGCGTCGAGATTCGTCCGCACGGTCGTCATGCGGCCTGCTCTCCATCGGCGATCCTCTGCAAGACTGCCGCTTCGTTCATGTCCTCGCCCGTGAGTTCACCAATCGGAAGCCTGTCGCGCAGGACGAGCACCCGCGAGCAGCTCCGAATGGTTTCGTCCAACTGGGCGCTCACCAGGAGTATCGCCATGCCGCCAGCGCAGAGCGACGCGAGAAGATCGTCGATGTCGGCGCGGGCGCCGACATCGATGCCGCGCGTCGGCTCGTCGAGGAGGAGGATTTTCGGCGATGTCGCGAGCAATCGCCCTATGAGCACCTTCTGCTGATTGCCACCCGAGAGTGACGCGACCGCGACCTCGGCGGAGGACGCGCGGATACCAAGCGATGCGATCAGGCGATCAACGATCGCCCGCGACTCCGTCGCTGAAAGTGGATGCCACGCACCTCGCTTGGCCTGCAAGGCCAGAAGGAGATTCTCACGCACCGAGAGATCTCCAAAGATCCCCTCGGCAGTGCGATCTTCGGCGAGGAACGCCATGCCTGCGGCAATGGAATGACGGATCGAGCCTGTGACGACCTTCCTTCCCGCCACTTCCACCGTGCCGCGATCCGGGGCCTCCGCACCGAAAACAGTCCGAAGCAGTTCGCTCCGGCCGGAGCCGAGCAATCCCGCGAGACCGACGGCTTCCCCCGCGGCGACGCGCAGGCTCACCGGTCCGATCGCGGCCGATCGGTGCAGATCCTGTACGACGATTGCATCGCCGTCCCGCGGCGTCTCGCTGGCGGCATGCTGCGAGGCGTGCAATGTCGTGCGCGGCGCAACAGCCCGACCAGTCATCGCCTCGATCAGTTGAGGCTTCGACAGATTGGCGGTGTTCCACGTCCCGACGCGAGCTCCGTTTCGGAGAACAGTGATCCTGTCGGCGATTGCGTAGACCTGATCGATGAAGTGCGAGACGAGGACGATCGCCAACCCAGGTCCGTTCAACGTAGGCAAGCGCAGGGCACGCAACGTGTCGAGGAACCTCGCGGTCTCCTCGCCATCGAGACTGGAGGTTGGCTCGTCGAGCACGAGCACGCGGGCCCGAACGTCGAGCGCGCGAGCGATCGCGACCATCTGGCGCATCGCGACGGAGAACTGGGTCAACGGTGCGCGAACATCCAGTCGCACTCCAAGGCGAGCCAGCGCCGCCGCGGCTCGGGCTCTGGTGGCTCGATGCCGAAGAATGCCCCACGTCGTCGGCTGCCGACCGAGACAGATGTTCTCCGCGACCGACATGGTCGGAATGAGGTCAATCTCTTGATGCACCGCACTGACGCCCGACCGCTCGGCGTCGCGAGGTGACATCGGCGCGAAGGCAACACCGCCGATCGTCATCGATCCGCCGTCGGATCGCTGCACGCCC
>JBBQCR010000347.1:0-4059 GCA_038318935.1 Phycisphaerales bacterium | reverse complement strand
GGTCGCCGGACATGCTGACGCCCTGGGTGAACCCCGTGACGGCGGGAAAGAAGACTGCGAAAATGAGCCAGAAGGGCGGCGCGGAGCGATCGCCGTGGACGCGAAGAGAGTCAAACAGAAGTTCGTTGTTCCAGTTGAGCGTCCCACCTATGAAGAACGAGGTGATCGCAAGCACAAGTGCCGCCATCACGAAGTACTGAAACTTGGTCGCAAAGTCCGCGCCCGCGAAGCCGATCGCTCCGATTACAAGCGTCGCGATACCCGCGAGTCCGGCCGTAATAGTGATATCGCCGGTGTGCCCGAGCATAGACGCGACAGCCTCGCCGAAACCAATGCAGTAGAACGCGACCGAGACGGATTGCGCGAGAAAGAGCACCAGCCCAATCGCGCCGCCGTATTGCACGCCCAGCGTGCGCGAGATCAGGTAGTAGTCTCCTCCAGCGCGAACGCGGATGTTGGTCGCGATCGCAGCGAGCGAAACACTGGTAATGACCGAGATCGCCGTGGCGAGCGCAATGATCGCAAGCGCTTCGAGCAGGCCGCCGGCGCCGACGATGTACCCAAGCCGCCGGAACAGAATGATGCCCAGGATGGTGAGGATGCTGGGCGTGAAGACGCCCGCAAAGGTTCCGAGCCTGCCCCGGGAGCGTTCGTGCAAGTTCTGGGCGGCTGGGAGCATGGCACTACTTTACCGAGGGGCGTCACGCACCGGAACCGGAAGAACGGAACAGGGAGCGGATTCGAGCACGCCTCTCCCGACCGATCCAAAAACTACTCGCTTCAGCAGGCCATCGGCGTGCGTTCCCATAACAACCATGTCGATGGTGTGCTGCTGAGCGTGCTTGATGATCTCTTCGATGACCGACCCAACGGCGGAGTACGTCTGGACCCGGGAAAGGCTCGTTGCAAAATTCTCGCGTGCGAATTGAGTGAGTTTCTTGTCCGCGTCGGACCGGAGTTCCGAAGCGCCGGGAATCCCGATCGGCATCGAGGTGGCGGGGATTGTCGTTGGCGATTGGAGACGGAGGGCTTATGCGCCTTGGGTTGCCGACATTGCCGACACGGCAAGGAATCCCGCGTATGAAATCAGCAACAAAGCCCCCTCAAGCCTCGATACCGTCTTGCCAAAGGCACGGCTGATGGGTATGAGAGCGATAGCCAGCACCCCCATATACGCCAGTGGCACTGTGAGCGTGCCATCCACGCCAGGGGGCGACACGAGCCCGACAATGCCGAAGATTGCGCCCGCATTGAACAAGCATGAACCGATTACGTTGCCCATCGCCAGGTCGGTCTGGCCGTTTCGGACCGCCGTGACGCCCGTGACCATTTCAGGGAGCGTGGTGCCGATCGAGACGATCGTAACACCGACAATCGCGGCTGGTACGCCCAGCGACACCGCAATTCCCGATGCGCCGTCGCTGGCGAATGACCCGCCGACCGAGAGCAGTGCAAGCCCGCCGATGAAGCAGGCTGCGATCATCACCCAGCCCATCGGGCACTTCTCGCGAGTGGGATCATCGCCCAGCGTGTCTGCGGCCGCGGGCGTTGGAGCCGCGTCGCTCTGACGCAGCGCGGCCATGATCGTCCACATGCTGTACGAGCCGAAAACAGCGAGCATCAGCCCCGCTTCCCACGTTTGAAACCCGCCGGTCACGCCGAGCAGGGCCATGGTGCCGAGGATCGCAGCGTTGAGCCAGATCTCCACTTTGATCAGGCGTTCCTGTACGACCAGCGGCTTGATGAGCGCGCACAGACCCAGGACGAGGGCCATGTTGCAGATATTCGCGCCGACGACGTTGCCCAGCGCAAGATCACCCCTGCCCTTCGATGCCGATATGAGATTGAGCGCCAGCTCGGGCGTGCTGGTTCCCCATGCGACAAGCGTGAGGCCGACGACCAGCGGCGATACCCTGAGCCGTTTGGCGGTACTCACCGACGCGGAGACCAGTAGCCTCCCGCCGACGAGCAGGAGCACGAGCCCCCCACAGAACTGAAGTGCGTTGGTGAGCATGATCGCGTTGAGCGTATGTGCGAGTTGGCTGATTCAGCAAGTCACCACGGCCGCTGGCCCGCGGACTACTCCGAGCAGCAGGGTGTGCCGCATTGCGGCCTGCGACGTTCGCAGCAGCGTCACGGGGGCTGAAGAGATCTGGCGGGCGGCCTCCACTCGGACTTCCTTTTGAACACGAAAATGGCGTGCCGCTATTGGGTTGCGGGCGAGGGGGTCGAGGGTGGTGCGGCCCTTGGAAATCGCCTCACAATTTTGTGTGCGGGGTGAAGGCTTTGGCTTGGGGAATCCGCATGGGTTGGTGGATGGCTGCCGCGGGAGCGCGGGCGGATTTGCAGGGCTTGCAGAGTTGCAGGCTTGCAGGTCATGCGGCGGACTGGTTTCTGATGGCGGACGACTCACCCTCAACCCGGAGCACGATCATGTTTTTCAATCTTCGCAACGCACGTGAATCTCGCACCACACGCGGTGAACTCAAGCGGATCGCACTTCTGGCGGCTGCCTCGGCGTTTGCGTCCTCGCTTGCTGCGGGCGCTGCGCAGGGCGCGATCGTGCAGTATTCGTGGACGGTCGTCATCGACACGATCGGGCCGTGGAAGGCGCCGCTGCCGGGGATGGAGGATGCGAAGGTTGGCGATAAGGCGTTTCTGACGTTTTCGCTGGATACTTCGTCGTCGGATTCCTGCGCGGCGCCGATCCACGGGTGTTACGCGACGGGCGCGGTGAACGTGCGGTTCTGGATGCCGCGGATCGGGTATTTGTACACGGTATCGGCGGCGGACCTGTCGGTGTCGAACTACTCGGCGGGGCCGGGGATGGACACGATCCGGATCGAGGCGGTGCTGCCCGGGTTGGATGCGAACTTCCTGATCTGGCTGCGCTCGACCGATCCGAACGCGATCACGAACCCCGCCGTGCCGACGACGATCAACATCGACGACTTTGATTTCACGCAGTACGCGGGCTTTTTCGGGACGACGGAGCCGAGTTCGAACATTCTGCGCGGGACGCCATTTCCGACGCCGACATGCCCGGCGGATCTGAACAACGACGGGTATGTGGATGATGTGGATTTCTCGCTCTTTGTCCGCGGCTACAACACGCTTGATTGCTTTGATGCGTCGATGCCCACGAACTGCCCGGCGGATTTCGATTACGACGGGTTGGTTGATGATGGCGATTTCGTTCGCTTCGTCGCGGCGTACAACGAACTGATTTGTCCGTGAGCCGTTGCTGATGGTGTTCGAGTTCCGCAGGCGCGTGTTCGGGCGAACGGTCGCGGCCAGGCTCTTTCAGCCCACGGGCTCGGTCGGCACGGCGGGGCCGATGCGGCTGACCAGCACCTTGTCGATCCGCTGGTAATCCATGTCGACCACTTCGAAGCGGAGGCCGAAGCCCTCGACGGTTTCGCCGGTCTTGGGCAGGTGGCCGAGGAGCGCGAGGACGACGCCTGCCACGGTGTTGACATCGCCCCCGGCTTCGCCGAGTTCGGCGCGGTCGAATTCATCGACTTCGAGTTCGCGGCAGAGGGCCGCGACACCCAGGCGCGCATCGACGAGGTAACTGCCGTCGGCGCGCTTGACGATCTCGGGCTGGACGCCTTCGGGGCGAACGACATCGCCGACGATGGCACTGACGAGGTCGTTGAGGGTGACGAGGCCTTCGGTGCCGCCAAATTCATCGACGACGATGGCGAGGTGTTCGCGGGTCTCGCGGAAGCGGTCGAGGAGTTTGAGGGCGAGGGTGTTTTCGGGGACGAAGAGCGGGGCGCGGGCGAGTTCTTCCATCTTGATCTTGCCGCCGAGATCGTTGAGGCCGCTGACGAGGCCAAACTTGACGAGGTCTTTGACGTGGACCATGCCGACGAGGGTGTCGAGGCCGCCCCTGCACACGGGAAAGTGCGAGTGGGGGCTGGTGGCGACGACGAGGCGGACGCGCTCGACATCGTCATCGGCTTCGATCCAGACGATCTCGCTGCGCGGGACCATGAGGCTTTTGACTTTGCGGTCGGCGAGATCGAAGACGCGATCGACGATTTCGCCTTCGTT
>JBBQCR010000346.1:0-4083 GCA_038318935.1 Phycisphaerales bacterium | reverse complement strand
CTCGCGACGACGCCGACCGCAGCGGGAGCGTCAGATCCCTGCGGATCATGCACCCGTTGCATCGACGCCTGTCCAACACAGGCGATCACGCCGTACTCGGTCGATGCGTCGCGCTGCCTCGCGTACACGACCATCGAGCATCGCGGTCCGATCGACGCAGAACTGCGAGCGAAGACCGACGACTGGCTCTTCGGCTGCGACATCTGCCAGGAGGTCTGCCCGCACAACGAGCCGACGCGCCGCAAGCGGCGGCTCGCGCCTTTTTCGGCCTACGCGGCCCGTGCCGAGTCGATGGATCTCCTTGCGATACTCGGCTGGACCGAACAAGACAGACTTGCGGCGACGCTGCGCAGTGCCCTCAGGCGTGCTCAACTCGACATGCTGAAGCGCAACGCGCTCGTGTGCCTGGGGAACGCCCTTGCGACGCGGCGTGACGAGGCGATCGTCCATCGCATTCGAGGTATTGCCGGCGACGCAGCGGAGAGCGAACTGGTGCGAACGACGGCGATCGCGGTGCTCGCCCCGCTCGAAGAGGCTCACAGGGGCTTGAACGTATAGAGCGATTCCAGCGCTGGCATCATCACCGAGAGGACGATGATCAGCGCCGCGAGCAGGGATGCGGTCGAGATCGCGATCATGATCCAGCGATGCCGTGGCGTGATCAGGAGATGCACGCCGCACGCGAGCGCCGGCAGGGCGATGAGCGAGATCAGCCACGGGTGATTCACGAACGGCTTCGCGGCACTGGCGATCGCGACGTTGTCCTTGGCGGCGATCTCGCTCCACTGCGACATGGCCCACGGTCCGATGGTGCCGATCAAGAGTGCAGCGGCAGTGGTGGCGACTCCCTTCACGCGGAACATCAGGCCATACGCGTGCTTCGCGCGAGCCATCGGATCAGGAGCCGAGCGCAGGAACTCGGCGGATCGCGACGACGGGTACGGCGGCGGCCCCGGCGGCGGTGGCGGGGGAGGCGTCGGCGGTCGGGGTGGACGGGGTACGGTCAACGGGAGTCAGGTCGATTCGTGATGCCTGCAAGCATCGCTTTGCTGCGCACGGAGTGTAGTGCGACTCCGAACGGTGGGCGCGCTTCACGGTGCTTGTTGGCCGAGGATCTCTCTCACGGGAGAAGCGACCTTGCCCGCTCACCGGTGCTGCATGCGAGACGCGGCAAAGCGGCGGTCTGCAGTTTTCCCACGGCATCGCCGCCGGGACCGCGGCGGACTCTCCGCTTGGAGGTTCGCGCCCTCGGTCGGCGTCAGGCTTTGGACCTTCGAGGCGAGTTCGTGTACGTGTGTGTCTTGTATGGGGACCTGGTATGGGGACCCGGTATGGGGACCCGGAGTTCGTGTACGTGTGTGTCTTGTATGGGGACCCGCGCCCTGAGTTCGTGTATGTGTGTGTCTGGTATGGGGACCTTGTATGGGGACCGGGGACCGGTCGGCGTCAGGCTTTGGACCCTGGAGGCGAGTTCGTGTACGTGTGTGTCTGGTATGGGGACCTGGAGGCGAGTTCGTGTACGTGTGTGTCTGGTATGGGGACCGGTATGGGGACCCTGTCTGCGGGACCCGACGAACGGCTCACGCTCCTCAAGCCGATCTAAGCCGGGCGCCGCCGATAGAGAATTGCTCGGGGGAGGGTCACCGCGTCGAGTTTGGCGGCGATGGGGACGCCGCCGGTGTCGGCCACGATTCCAAACGCGAAAAGCGATTCGGCTGCGCCGAGCACGAGGCACCCGCCGGGAAGCACGGCATCCGCAAGCGCGTGTAACACGCGCGAGCGGGTGGCTTCATCGAAGTAGATGAGGACGTTGCGACAGAGGACCAGATCAAACTTTCCGAGCGCTGCCAACGGATCGAGAAGGTTGAACGTGCGAAACCGGCCGAGCGAGCGCATTGCGTCGGACACTTGGTGTGAGGTCGTGTTTGGCACCGGACTGAAGTGCGCTCGCGTCCTCTCCACGGTCAGTCCGCGAGACATCTCCGCTGCTGAATAGCGGCCCAACCGCGCCGTCTCGATCGCATGCGGAGAAATGTCCGAGCCAATGATCGTCGCTCGTGACTCAAGGGAATGCGAGCGGGCGCCGAGCAACTCCACGACGAGCATGGCGAGCGACCACAACTCCTGCCCGGTCGACGTGGCTGCGGACCAGATCCGAATCGATCGAGCGTTCGACGCAAGCGCGGGCGCGAGCACATGCGTGCTGATCGCGGCGAACACCTCCGGATCGCGAAAGAAGCTCGTCTCGTGAATCGCGACGGCGTCAATCACATCGAGCCGCAGTGATTCCGAGCCGCGCGAAGCGAGCCGCGCCAGCAACTGCTCGAAGCTTGCGAGTCCGTGCGCCTTCAACACTGGATCAAGCCTGTGCTGAAGGAGGTAATGCTTTTCTGGGCCTAGCGCGATGCCCGTGTCGCGCTTGACGATTTCAATGAGAGACGCGAGGGTGGAGGGCGAAAGAATCACGCGGAGTTGATGTCAGATGGTTCGAATTGCGGCAGCCGCTGCAGCGGCGACGTTTGGCAGCGCGACGATCTCATCGGCGGCACCCGCCTCGACGGCGCTGCCGGGCATGCCCCAGACGACCGAGGTTGCTTCGTCCTGCGCGATCACGTATCCACCAGCGCGCCGGATCGCGCCCGCGCCTGCGGTGCCGTCGCGCCCCATGCCGGTCAAGATGATCGACAACGTCGAAGGGCCAAACACGGTCGCCGCCGAGCGGAAGAGAACGTCGACCGATGGCCTGCATCCTTGTTCGGGCGGCTGGTCGTTCAGGCCCAGAACCGGCGCTTCAGCCGCGCCGCGAATGACCAGGTGCCGCCCGCCCGGCGCGATGAACACGGCTGCCGACGAGAGCACCGCTCCATCGGTCGCTTCGACGACGTTCGCGCTCGCCTCGCGGGCCAGCGTCGATGCCAGCGACGCCGCGAATCCTTGCGGCATGTGCTGCACGATCACGATCGGAACGCGGGTGGACGCACAAAGCGGCGGCAGGACCGCGCACAAGGCCCGCGGCCCGCCCGTCGATGCCCCAATGACGATGCAGCGCGTTCGTGTCCGAATTGCGCCGGTGCGGCGCGGCGGTGCCTGCGCCGAAGGCGTCGCTGCTTGCGCCGAAGGCGTCGCTCCCTGCCTGCCTCGGCGCTGCGCGAAGGCGCGAATGCGAGTGATGAGTTGGTCGCGCAGCGATGCGATGGGGTCGGTCCCAGCGGTCGCAGTCGGCTTGGCTACGACGTCGAATGCGCCCGCGGTCAACGCCCGAATCGAGGTCTCGGTGCCGCGCGTGGTGTGAGCGCTCAAGACCATCACGCCGATAGCGGCAATGCGCGGGTCGTCGGCACCGAGCGATTGAATGTGCCGCAACGTCGCGAGACCATCCATGCCCGGCATCTCCACGTCCATGGTGACGAAGTCAGGAGGCGAGGCTTTGATGAACTCGAGCGCCTTCGCGCCGCTGAACACACTCCCGACGACGTGGATGTCGGGAAGCCCTGCAAGCGCCTCTTCGACAGCGGCGCGAAAGAGCCGAGAGTCATCGACGATCAGGACCCGAATGGGATCAGGCATCGGACTTGCCCTGCTCCGCGTCGGTACCGGTGCGGAAATGCGAAACGTTGCGGAGCAGGTCGCCAGAAATCTCGCGCACGCGCTTTGCCGATTCGTTGACGCGGGCGGCGCCATCTGAACTTTGACGAGTCGCGGCGGAAACGCCGTGGATATTGGGCGAGATCGAGCGGGCGGCGGCCGCGGCTTCGGTGGCGTTGCGCGAGACATCAGTGGCGGCCCGCGACATCTCCGCGGAATTCGACGACACATCGGTGGCGCCCTTGGCGACTTCGGCGATCGAACGCGCGATCTCTTCGACGCCCTTGCGGGCGCTGGCAACGTCGCTTGAGACGAAGTTCGCCGTCTGCGTTTGGGCCTGTACCGAATCGGAAATGCGAGCGATCGCAACGGAAAGCTGGCCCATGAACTCGGCGACGTTTTCAATCACGCGCACGGCCTCCGTTGTCGATGCCTGCACCGACTCGATCTTGTTGGCGATGTCGCCGGCGGAATGGCCGGATTGATTGGCCAACTCCT
>JBBQCR010000345.1:0-4098 GCA_038318935.1 Phycisphaerales bacterium | reverse complement strand
GCCCTGCGCGTGCACCACGCTCGACCCCACGGCGCACACGACAAGCGTGCACAACGATACAAATCCAAATGATGTTCTCATGACTGGCTCCATCGGTGTTGGATCAGCGCGAGCAATGCCGGCCCGGCTTTATTGGCTCTGGAACTGGGAAGTGCCTTCAATAAGCGCAACGCGACGGGCCAGCGCAACTATTTCACGCCGCGGTACCTTGCGGGTAGGACGCCCGCGCGAGAGGTTGGCTCATACGGCACCGCCACGCCGCACGCTTCAACTCCCTACAGATATGAGCGCAGCACCCTTCACACCGGAATGGACCGAAGCTTTCCGCGAGGCGATCAACACCAGCAGCGAATACCGCCAGTCCGCCAAGGAATGGGCCTGGCCACTCGCACTGTGTTTGTATCGCGCGCCGTCGCTCGGGTATCCGGAAGACATTGCGATCCAGCTCGAGCTCGAGCGCGGCCACTGTCGCGAAGCGAAGCTCGTGCGCGCCTCCGAAGCCAACGCACCCTTCCAGATCCTTGGTGACTACGACGCCTGGAAACAGGTTGTCCGCGGTAACGTCGATCCCGTGACAGCGATCATGGGCGGGACACTCAAGCTCGAAGGTTCCATGTCGACAATCATGCTCCATGTGAAATCGGCCAAGGCACTCGTCGAATGCGCCTCGGCCGTTCCAACCTTTTTCCCCGACGAAGAACCCTACGTAGCCTAGCTCCAAAACGCCCGCAATCTCATCGCCGAAGGCTAACTCACAGTTACGGTCACTGGGTTTGACAGCCGCACCGAGTGGGTCGAATGGAAGCGGTTCAGCACCCGCTGGATAAAGCCGTCCTCCACCGGCGTGCCGCCCGCCGTCATCACCATCGCAGCAAGCTGGATCACTTCCGCATTCCGCATTCGCAAACACCCGTGCGACTCCGCCTCGCCCAGTGAATCCACCTCGTGCGTCCCGTGGATGTAGTAGTCCGGCTCCTGGAAAAAGAGCTTCACCCGGCCCATCGGATTCTTCGGGTCTCCCGCGGGCGTCGGCTTCTTGCCCTTCGCCCAGCCTGCATCCGGCGGAACCCACTTCGGATTCCAGATGATGTGCTTGATCGTGAAACTGCCCTTTGGTGTCGGGAATCTCGGCTGACCGATCGCCACCTGGAACGACTTCACCACCTCCGCATCCCGCTCCACATACAACATCCGTTCGGCCAGACTCACACGGATTGACAGGTCCGCCGGCTCACTGATCGCGACGTTCTCCACTGCCCTGCCACGCTCGACCGCTGTGCCAGCTACAGCCGCCACGCCGATCGCCAATCCCGCTACTAAAACAGCAATTTTTCTATTCTGCATCATTCTTCCAGGGAGAAATTCCGAGCGGCAGACATTGCCGCAGTCGTGGTCATCCTTATGCAGAATCGATACCGCCAATGCCGCAAATAGCGCCGTTCTGAGCGGATTATCGTCGGCGGAACAGGCGTGCCTGACCGGGCATTGGGTGATCGTCTCGAGACAAACGGAGGCTGGAATGCAGGACCGGAAATTAGGCGATGGGGGGCTGGTCGTTTCAGCGCTCGGACTTGGCTGCATGGGAATGTCCGAGTTTTATGGGCCGTCGAGCGACGCGGATTCGATTGCGACAATTCATCGCGCGCTCGCACTCGGGGTGCGGCTTCTCGACACTGCGGACATGTATGGTCCGTTCAAGAACGAGGAGCTTGTCGGCCGTGCGATCAAGGACCGGCGCGACGAGGTGGTGCTCGCGACGAAGTTCGGTAACATGCGCGACGCGGACGGCGCGTACCTCGGGATAAGCGGCTCGCCGGAGTACGTGCGCAGAGCGTGCGATGCATCGCTTGGACGACTCGGCGTCGATCACATCGACTTGTATTACCAGCATCGCGTCGACAAAACAGTTCCGATTGAAGACACCGTCGGTGCGATGGCGGAATTGGTGAAGCAGGGAAAGGTGCGCTATCTTGGTCTGTCGGAAGCATCGACCGAAACGGTACGGCGCGCAGCTGCCGTTCATCCGATCAGTGCGCTGCAGACGGAATACTCACTGTGGAGCCGCGACCCCGAAGATGAAATCCTGGAAACATGCCGCGAGCTGGGCGTGGGGTTCGTTGCCTACAGTCCGTTGGGGCGTGGATTTCTGACGGGCCAGATCAAAACGATGGATGACCTGGACGCAAAGGATTTCCGCCGCAACTCACCGCGCTTCCAGGGCGAGAACTTTCAGAAGAATCTCGATCTCGTCGGACACATTGAAGATCTCGCACGCACGAAAGGCTGCACACCCGCGCAGCTCGCACTCGCATGGCTCCTCGCGCAAGGTGAGGACATCGTGCCGATTCCCGGAACGCGCAGCGTGAAGCGTCTGGAAGAAAATGTCGGCGCACTCGACGTTCAACTCACCGACGCCGACCTGCGGCGCATCGATGAAATCGCGCCGCAGGATGTCGCAGCCGGCATGCGCTATACGGAAGCCGGCATGAAGAACGTCAACGTGTAATCGCTACTTCTTCTCGACAGCAAGCGCGAGCGCATCGACAATCTGTATCCAGCCGCCGCGATGAGGCTCACGGGCCGGTTCCGGCAAACCTTCATGCATCAGCACCAGCTCCGTCTTGTCACCACGAGAGTGCAGCGTCACAGTGACAACGCTGCGCTCTCCGCCCGTGCCCTTCGAGATCCACGTGAACACCAGCTTTCGCGGCGGATCGATCTCCAGATACTCACCATTGTGCTCGTACACTTCCTTCTCGCCCAGCATGTCGATCGTGTACTTGCCACCAACTCGAACATCCGCCGTCACACGCGAATCCCCGCTCGTCGGGCCCGGCCTCATCCACTTGCTAATGCTCGCAGCATCCGTCCACGCCGCAAACACCTCCTCCGGCGTCGCACTCAACAGCTTCCGAACTTCAACCACATCTGCGCTACGCGACGTCGTCATCTGCTCCGCCATCTTTCACCTCCTCGTTTTTATGGACAAGAAACTCTTCGAGAGAATCAAGCTGAGTCTCCCAGAACCTCCGGTAGTGCTCCACCCACTCCGACGCCTCCGCGAGCGGCGCCGCATTCAACGCACACCGGTGCTCGCGACCCACAACCTCACGCGCCAACAGCCCCGCATCCTCCAAAACCATCAAATGCTTCGACACAGCGTTCAACGACATGTCGAACGGCTCCGCTATCTCCGTAACCGTCGCAACACCACCCGCCAGGCGTGCGACAATCGCCCGCCGAGTAGGGTGCGAGAGGGCGGAGAAGACGCGGTCGAGGTGTTCGGTAGTAGTATATTCAACCATAAGGTTGAATATTGCTGCGTACGCCCGCCCCGTCAAGTCCCCTCATGACACCGACTCGCACCGCCGCCCACCGGAACCTGGATACGGGGGGGGCCGATCCGGCTATGGATTCGCCCCGGCCTCACCTCGAATTTGGATTTGGGGGGGCCCCCGGCCGGGCCCGTTCCCTGCTTGACCGCCCGCTCCGCGCCGGACCATTTTCACGAATGAATTCGAGCGACGGGACGGACGTTGTCGGCCGTGATGTTGTGCGCACGGATGGCATGTCGAAGACGACTGGCCGTGCGAAGTACGTCGATGACCTCACGTTTCCCGGGATGCTGCACGGCCGCACAATCCGGTCGACGATTGCGCGGGGTCGGGTTCGATCGATCGAGCTCGATTTCGATGCGACGGCGTTCACGGTTGTGGACTATCGGGATGTTCCGGGCCCGAATGTCATAACGCTGATCGAGGATGATCAGCCGTGTCTCGTTGTTTCCGATGTGCGGCATGTCGCGGAGCCGATCCTGCTGCTTGCGCACGAGGACCGCGATGCGCTGTTGTCCGCGCGAGTCGAGATCGACTACGAAGCTCTCACACCGTTGTTCGACCCCCAGCTGTCCGATGTTGTCTTCCGTGAGGTTGTCATCGAGCGTGGCGATGTAGAGCGCGGCTTGCTCGAGGCGGATGTCGTCGTCGAGGGCGAGTACGTGACGGGTCATCAGGAGCAGCTCTACATCGAGACGAATGGTGTGATTGCGGTTCCGGAAGATGATGGCGGAGTGACTATTTACGGCTCGCTGCAGTGTCC
>JBBQCR010000344.1:0-4114 GCA_038318935.1 Phycisphaerales bacterium | reverse complement strand
GTCATCGGTGTTGATAGCGAGAAACACCACATCACTCCCGGCGGCTTTCGCGACCTCGGCTATGACGGGCAATGCGGAGGCACAAGGAGCGCACCAGGTCGCCCAGAACTCTATGACCACGACTTTTCCGCGCAAGTCGCTGAGCCGCACGGTCTTGCCGGTGGTGTCTTCTAGACCGAAGTCGGGGGCTGTCGCTGGAGCCGAAGCCGGAGCGGGGGCTGTCACTGGTGTAGGTGCTGCGACCGTCGTGGCCACTGGTAGGACGCTTGGTGGCGCGAGGAACGCAACAGCGGCAATGACGGTCGCGAGTAGCAGCATGGGAGTCCCCTATCGACCGAAGCCGTCGCCCGCCAGCAACGAGGGTTGAATTACCGCGGCGAGCGTGTCGTGGGCGGCCCGTGGCCGCCGTGCAGGTCGTCAAAGCTGGCCACTCTGACCGGAGCCACACCGCGCTAGCATCGCGGAACTGGTTTTCGGAGGTACGTCCAAGCCCGTCTCGGCGTCTCTCTGACGGCACCCGCTCACTCGCTCGCGATCCGCGCACTCACACTTCGGGAGGAATGATGCTGAGCCACACCCACGGACAGTCTGAGGACCGCCTGATGACGCTTGAGGAGGCGGCTGTGACCGCGGGAGTCTCGGTGCGGACGCTGGCTCGCTATCGCAGGTCAGGGGCGCTCGAGGTCGTGAAGATCGGTCGCCGGGTCCTGTGCACGCTGGACTCCATCGAACGAGCATTGGTGCGACGGTCGCTCCAGACGCTCGGTCGTGAGATCACGGCACCCGAGCAAGAGCCGCTGCCGCTGAGCGGTTGGTTTCGGCTGCTTCTGGAACTCTCCGAGGCGAACCCGGAGTTTGAGCATCCCGACCGTCTTCGACTTTTCGTGGAAGAGACGCTCCGCCGACATCCAGCGATGTGCGTCCGGGAGTTCACCGTGGCCCATGCTCGCGCCGTTGGCGAGTCCCTCGCGGAGCGCGGCCTGCGTCCAACGCTGCTCCCACCGCTTCTGGGCTTCCCCGATGCGACGCCGGTCATCGACATCGTGCGCCGACTTCACTCGCAGTTCAGTTGGTGAGCCGGTCGCCGCCACGCGCCGCACTGGTGCGAAACCGTTCGACGCCGAGAAATTCAATGGCGGCATCCGTACCACCGTCGATCGCGAGATCAGCGAGCGCTTCTCCGAGCACCGGCGCGAACTTGAACCCGTGCCCACTGAAACCGCAGGCGATCGTCACCCTTCGATAACCAGGCATCCGATCGACGATGAAGTTGCTGTCGGGTGAATACGTGTAGAGACAGATTGCCGACGCGAGGACGTGACCGGCGCTCTCGGGAAGTACAGCCCGCGTCGCGTCACGCGCCGCCCCGATCTCCGATTCCGTTGCGTCGCGATCAACTGTTTCGGGATCGACTTCGATCCCTCCGCCGTGAATGGCGACCTTCATGCCCTTGGGTCCGGTGAGCACCGGGTCAAACGGAATCCCGTAGATCGAGGTTCCGTCGTGCCGATCGATGAGCCACACCGGCAATTCTGCCAACGCGTGTCGATGGCGCGTCGCCGAATCGCGCTGGTCAAGCCAAAGCAGCGGCTGGCGGGTGACTCGAAGCGAAATGCCGAGGTTCGCCAGAATGCTCGGCGTCCACGCTCCGGCAGTCACGATGAGTTGTGCAGCGCGGAACGTTCCACGATCGGTCGCGACTTGCACGCCTCGATGATCTTCGTGCCATGCAAGCACCCGTGTTTCCTCCAGGATGGTTCCACCCGCGGCTCGCGCGAGCCTCGCGTGGGCCAGCGTCGTCGCTTCGGGGCGCACGCATCCGGCATCCGGTTCGAAGAGGGCGACGTAATCGTCAGGAAGTCTGAACTGCGGGAATCGCCGACGCACTCCATCCGCGTCGAGAATCTCGTGGGGAACTCCATGTCGCTCGGATGCGACCCGGCTCCCTGACACGACCTCGGAGTCCGCGCGTCCGCCAAACAAGGCGCCGCACCGGAGAAAAAGCCGTTCGCCGGACTCGCGTTCGAGCGCCTCGAACAGTGCGTAGGTGCGCCGCAGCAAGGGGACGTAATCGGGGTGTTCAAAGTACGCCTGCCGAATCACGCGCGAATGACCGTGGCTCGAACCGTTGCCGTGACCGAGCTGAAATCGTTCGATCCCCAAGACACGAGCGCCGCGGCGGGCCACGTGGTGGCACGCCGCGGCGCCCATCGCGCCGCACCCTAGAACGATGACATCAAACTCGTCAGCGAGCGCCATTCATTCCCATCGTCACTGCCAGGCGCCAAGCAGAATTGCGAGATCGCCAGCGTCCACCGCGCCGTTGAGATTGAGATCCGACTGCGTCGACTGTCCCCAGTCGCCGAGCAGGATCGCGAGATCACTGCCGTTCACAACGCCAACAAAGTTCAAGTCCGGCGAACGAACCGGGCGGGCCGTGACGGTGACAGTGACGGTCTGACTCGTGGTGAGTCCGGTGCTGTCCGTGCCAGTCAGCGTCAGCGTGTGCGTGCCAACAGAGAGGGCACGCGTCGTGAAGAGCCGACCGCTCCCGAGAGGACCATCAAGATTGGACGTCCAGGTGACATTGGCCTCGGGCAGCAACTGCTCATCAATATCCCACGCCGATCCTTGGAGAACGAGCGAGCTGTATTGCTTCACCGTGATGCCGGTATTGGGGCTGATGACGTGCACATCGGGCGGCGTGCCGCTGCCCATCGCCATCATCACCGGGAATTCAACATCGCTCTGATTGATGCCGTCCGTCACCCGAAGCTTGAAGAGCCCGTTGGGACCGGCGCTCTGGGGAATGTCGTTGGTCGAGAACTGGGCATGATTCTCGCCTGCCATCGGATCGGCCTTCTGACCGACCGCGACCGGAACCCACGATGTGCCCGCATCGGGGCTGTAGAGAATCATTGCCTCCAGTGAATCGCCGTCGGCATCCGACGCGAGCCAGGAAACGTCGATGTCGCCGTCGAGAGTGATCGAAGGATCACCAGACGGCGCGGCCGCGGGAACCATGCCGCCGATGGCAACTTGGCCGATGGAGAGGATCGCTGCGGTCGGTGCGTTGGGGCTGCGGTTCTGACGAGCAAGGGTGTTGCCCGACTTGATGTCGCGGATCTCGATCCGTTCGATCGAACTGCCGTTGATGGTCTCGGGCACCATCGCGTAGAACGATGAGCGATCGTCGAGTCCTGAACCGGCGCACGACTCTCGCGCGGTACCGGTGCGCATGCGGATGTTGCTCAACACGCGGCCGCCCGGTCCGAAGACGCGGATCTCGGCGTCACCGGTCGGATCATCTTCGGTCGGCTCGGCAAGATCGATCCGCAGCGATGGCTGGAGATTGATGCGGCCACGAACATGGTTGTATTCGCCGGCGATGCGCAGGCAACGCTGACCCGGAAGCGCATCGTTCGCACCACCACCGCCGCCGTCTCCACCGTCAAACGAACTGCACTGCGAACGGGCGTCGTTGATGCAGTCGTTGAAGGTGATCGGCGCGACCCAAGCCTGATTCGTGAGCAGACCGGCGACCATCACGTCGCTCTTGGTGCTGGGCATCACTGGAAGGATCCCCTGCGGATCCTTGAGTCCCTGCAAAACGTCATACCCCACGCTCCCGACAGTCGCGCTGTTGTGCTGCTCACCCCAGCAGTGCCCGATCTCGTGGGCGAACGTGCGCTGAAATCGCGTCAGCTCGGTGTTGCCGAACGCCGCGGCGCCGGGAACGCCTATCGCCTGGCCGTTGCCGCTGAACGGATTTCCCGGCAGCCATGCGTAGATGAACTCCGGCTTTGCGTACCCGGCAGCGGGAATCTGGGACTGGCGAATGTCGTTGATCGTGTTCAGCAACCCCGACGCCGAGCTGTTGATATTCGATGTCCACGTCAGCGGGCCGAGCGGCGATCGATGGTAGTTCCAGTCGCCCGTCTTGTAGATCCCGCGCAGGAAAGCGTCACCGACACCAGGGGCGATCAAGCTCGCAGATGGTTCGCCGCCACCCGGGGTGTAGTTGACGGAGACGTACGCCAGGTCCACCATCTTGCGACAGTTGAAGATCTTGTTCAGCACCTGACCCGAATTGTTCGTGAAGTTGGTTTCGGCG
>JBBQCR010000343.1:0-4130 GCA_038318935.1 Phycisphaerales bacterium | reverse complement strand
CGTCCGCCTTGGTAGCTGCCGACCGCTTGCATCGCGGCGTCGTTGAGAAACTTCACCGGGCAACCGAATGCCGAGCCGTAGTCGTAGTCCACCCAGCCCGCGCCGAGGTTCACCGGCTCGCGCGATGGGCGGCCGTTCTTGATCGGTGCGGGAAACCCGATCGTCACGCGATCGAAGGTCTCCTTCCCGATGAGACGCTTCACGTCGTCGATGCACTGTGCCGGGAGGTAGCCCTTGCCCGAGGGAGCCGCCCGACGCTCGGTTTCGCCAGAGAGAAGACACTTGACCTTTGAGCCACCGATGTCGATCGCCAGGATGCGCATATGCGAAGACTATCGGGAAGCTGGCATCGCTGATTGAGTCGAGGGCTCGACATTCGGAGTCGCGACAACCTTCCGCTTGACCGGAATCTGCACTTCCGACCACTTGTTGCTGTCCGCGATGTACGGCCCGTTGTAGTGGAAGCACCGCGGCGTCCCCGCGATTTCCCACCCATCTGCCACCGTCGCCTGCTCATCCAACCAAGTCTTCAGCGCCTTGACACCCTTGGTCATGACCGACATGCCGTACGGACCGCGAAGGCCAACCGACACGACCGTCACCGCTGGAACATCGACGATCTTCACCGAACCGTCCTCACCGACAGGACCGAGCTTTGCAGAGCGATACAGGAAACTCATCGTCCAACTACCGCCGGCCTTGGGCTCGACCGACTGGGTGATGTCGGGAAATACTCCCGCGTAGTCCATCTCGACCGGCGAGGTCATCGGGATGTCGCGCTTCTTGATGTGATTGAAGAGCGGCCAGAATCCGCCGTTCATGCCCTGTCGGACCGAGCCGCCCTCCGGCTCTGACTGAAACTCGGCGCGGCGTACCGAGGGATACTGCTTGATATCGATCGCCGTCGGAGGCGTGGGCTCCGGGTAGCCGTCAGGCAAGGGACTCTCAATCGAGCACGGCCCCGATCGGTAGACGCCCTTCACGACTTCGGTGGTCGCACTCTTGTCGCCTCCGACGCGCTCCGTCAACGTCGGGGTGCGGACGGCGCCGAAACCCTCTTCCTCGACAACCTTTGGCTCGACAACCTTTGGCTCGACAACCTTTGCCTCAACAACCTTGGTTTGCGCTGGAGCGGTGTCGCTCGGCGGTGTCGGCGGTTCCATGAGGGTCGCGGCGATGGACACTGCAGCGAGGACGGCAAAGGTCGAGGTGATCATGGGCGACGCTTCGGGTGAGGTCGAGAGTGCGATTCACCGTCGCGGTTGGAACACGACAAGTCTTCGAAACAGGTGGGTACGATTGCCGAGTGACCACCGCACGAAGCGACGCCCAGCCTTGGGAGTATGCACCGGCTCCAGAGTCGGTGAAGGCCGCGATCCGACCCGAGTACGACCTCTTCATCGGCGGGACATTCGTCCCCAGCAAGGGTGGAAAGCGGTTCGTCACGCTCAATCCCGCGACCGAACAGCCTCTCAGCCAGGTCGCCAACGCGACCCCCGCTGACGTCGATCGGGCAGTATCCGCTGCTCGCAAGGCGTTCAAGAGTTGGTCGACCACCCCACCCAAGGAACGTGCCAAGTACCTCTTCCGCATCGCCCGACGGGTACAGGACAAAGCCCGGGAACTGGCGGTTCTCGAGACGCTCGACGGCGGCAAACCGATCAAGGAAAGTCGCGACGTGGACATCCCACTCGTCGCTCAGCACTTTTTCCACCATGCCGGATGGTGCGACAAACTGAAGTACGCAGCGCCGTACCTGCACGGTGCCGAGTCGCCGGAACCGATCGGCGTCTGCGGACAGATCATCCCGTGGAACTTTCCGCTGATGATGGCGGCGTGGAAGCTGGCTCCGGCGCTGGCCTGCGGCAACACGTGCGTACTCAAGCCAGCCGAGACCACGCCGCTCACCGCCCTCGCCCTCGCGGAGATCCTGCAGGAGGTGGAGCTGCCGCCCGGAGTAGTCAACATCCTGACCGGAGGTCCCGACACCGGCCGCGCGATGGTCGGACACGCCGGCATCAGCAAGATCGCGTTCACCGGATCGACGGAGGTTGGCAAGCGCATTGCGGAAACCTGCGCTGGCACTGGAAAGCGCCTGACGCTCGAACTCGGCGGCAAGAGTCCCAACATCATCTTCGCCGACGCCGCCATCGATCAGGCGATCGAGGGGATCGTCAACGGAATCTGGTTCAACCAAGGCCACGTGTGCTGCGCGGGCTCGCGATTGCTTGTCGAAGAGAGCATTCTCGACGAAGTCATCGACAAACTGCGTCACCGCCTGCGATCGTTACGGGTCGGCGATCCGCTTGACAAGAACACCGACGTCGGCGCAATCAATAGTGCTCAACAGCTTCAGACCATCCGTCGGTATATCGACATCGGCGTGAACGAAGGCGCGCACTGCGAGTCGATCGACAACGGTCCGCTGCCTTCTAACGGCTACTGGTGTCGACCGACGTTCTTCACCAACGTGCAGCCGAGCCACACGATCGCCCGCGAGGAGATCTTCGGCCCGGTGCTCGCGGTCATGAGCTTCCGCACACCCGAGGAGGCTTTGCAGCGGGCCAACAACACACCGTACGGGCTCTCTGCAGGCGTCTGGACGGACAAGGGTTCGAAGATCTTTGAGATCGCGCGACGACTGAAGGCGGGCGTCGTGTGGTGCAACACTTTCAACAAGTTCGATGCGACAAGTCCCTTCGGCGGCTATCGCGAATCAGGCTTCGGTCGTGAGGGCGGTCGCCAAGGGCTGCTCGCGTACCTTCGGCACTAGCTACGACATTTGATGGACGTCCCTATGCCCCGTATCCCCGTCACCAAGACCTGCAAACTCTTCATCAATGGTGCGTTTCCACGCTCGGAGTCCGGACGTTCGCTCACGTTGCACGATGCGAAACGCCGTCCGGTTGCTCAGATCGCCCACGCCAGTCGCAAGGATCTTCGCGACGCGGTCGAGTTCGCCGCAGCAGCCCAACCGAAGTGGGCATCGACGACGGCGTACAACCGCGGTCAGATTCTCTATCGCATCGCCGAGATGATGGAGGCCAGAAGCCTTGAGCTCGTCGAGTCGCTGCGCATCGTCGAGGGTTCGACGATGCCCGCAGCCCGGCGCGAGGTCGAGGACAGCATCGATCGCGTCGTCCGTTTCGCCGGCTGGACCGACAAAGTCGTGCAAGTGCTCGGCAACCAGAATCCCGTGGCGGGGCCTTACTACAACTTCACGGTACCCGAGCCAACCGGCGTCGTCGTGGTGATCGCCCCGGACCGACCGTCGCTACTCGCTCTGATCACGCTGCTGTGCGCTCCGTTGTGCTGCGGCAACGCGATCGTCGTCGTCGCTGGCGATGCGAATCCACTCCCCGCGGTCGCGCTGGGCGAGATGCTTGCGACGAGTGACGTCTCACCCGGAGTGATCAACCTGCTCACCGGTGAACGCGCAGAGCTGCTCTCACACATCAGCTCGCATCGCGAGATCAACGCCATCAGCGCCGCGGTCTCGGATCGTGCCCAGGCGAGGCTCCTCGAACTCGGCGCGGCGGAGAATCTGAAGCGCGTGCGGGTGATCACCGATGCGAAACCCGATTGGTCCGACGATGATCGCTTCGCCGGACCCTGGGCCATCGAACCGTTCCTTGAGATGAAGACCATCTGGCATCCGTGCGGCGCGTGAACCTCGCGCCCGTGTCACGATGGATCAAAGCGAAGCGACACGCCTTTGGGCGGCGCGCCCAACTCATCGAACAGAAGGATCTCGTTCACCCCGGCGACGAGCAACTGCGCCGGCACAAACAGTTCGCTTGCACCGTCGGTGGTCTTGACCTTCGGGTCACGCGCTGCGCACCCACCCACCGACCGGCCGTTCACGAACGCACGACCCTTCCCAACGCACGAAACCTCTAACCAACCGTCGCGGCGGGCGTCCTTCAAGGAACACGTCCCACGCGACCACGACGGTTGCTGCTTTGCGGGCTTGGAGTCCCAGACCGATGGTGGCGTCCAACTCGCAAAGGCCCACTGGGCCGAGCCGCCGATCGGCTGTGCGACCTCGTACATCCGCAAGTCTTTCGCGAATCGCGCTGCGTCCTTGTCGTCCATGTCGTCGTCGAGCACGAACCGAAACTCGTTTGCGC
>JBBQCR010000342.1:0-4158 GCA_038318935.1 Phycisphaerales bacterium | reverse complement strand
CGGCACAGGGGCGAGAACGTTGTTGGCGAAGAGGACATCGCATTGCCCAACCTCGTTGACGATGCGCTGGGAACTCCTGGCGTCGAAGAACTCGCAGCGTGTGGGAATGCCGCGCTGATTGGCGAACTCGGCGATGTTGCGGGCGGGATCGATGCCCAGCACAGTCGCGCCGAGCTGCTGGGCCTGGGCGAGGAGATATCCATCATTGGACGCGATCTCCATGACCCGGTCGCCTGGTCGAACGAAGCGTCGCGTCAGTTCGCCCGCGTGTGCAACCATGGTTTGCGACTGGCTGGAGTAGTAGAGATACTCGCCGAACATGGCGTCGGCCGGCGGAGTCTCGGTCAGTTGCACCAGCGAGCAGCCGCGGCAGAAGACGACGGTCAGCGGCCAGCGATCGCAGCGATCCTCGGCGCTCACCAGCAGGTTGTTGACCAGCGGCATGAGACCGAGGTCGATCACCTCACCAAACGAGGTTGCGCCACAACTGCAGCACTTCACGCGCTGGCCTTTGTCGGCGCGAAGGCGGCTGGTGCGATCGGCATGCTGAACCCAGAGCGGGTGCCGTGGCGGAGATACCGCTGGTACCACGCGACGGTCGTCTGGAGCGCCGAACTCAGATCGGACTGTGTCGTCCATCGAAGCTCGCGCGCAGCCCGCGATGCATCGAGATGCTGGGCGCCGATCTCGCCAATGGCTTCGTTGCGGACGTCCGGGGTGAGATCACTGCGACCACAGGCCGCGAGGATCATCTGCGTCATCACAAGGACCGAGAGCGGACGGTTGGAGCTGATGTTGAAGGCCCGTTGCACGATGAACCGTGAGGTCTCGGCACCGGACCATTCCGCAAGCGCGATGTACGCCCGCACCGCATCGTCGACGAAGAGATAGTCGCGGACCAGGGTGCCGTCGGAGCGGATGACCGGGCGTTCACCGCGCAGCGCCGAGCGGATGGTGCCCGGAATCAGTCGGGACCAGTTGAGGTCGCCCGGGCCGAAGATGTTGCCGCAGCGGGCGATGGCGATCGGCAGGCCGTAGGAAATGGCAAACGACTGGGCGATAAGATCGGCGCAGCTCTTGGAGACGTCGTAGGGATTGCGAGCCGCAAGCGGCGTCTCTTCGGTGTAGGGCAGGTGGGGACAGTCGCCGTAGGCCTTGTCGCTTGAGGCGATGACGATGCGCTTCACACGCTGACCGTAGAGACGGGCGGTCTCGAGCACGTGATAGGTGCCGCGGATGTTCGACTCGAACGTGCCCATCGGATCGCACTGTCCAACACCGACGATCGCCTGGGCACCGAGATGAAAGATCGTGTCGACCTCGCGTTCGACGATCGCCGCCTTGACGTGTTCGAAGACTTCAAGTCGTCCGGTCGCAACGGCGACCCGCTCGATGTCGCCGTCAAACCAGAGTGCGGAGGCCGGATCGTTGTCCCGAACGAAACAGGTGACGTCCGTACCGAGCTCCAGAAGCGAACGCACGAGACGCGCACCAACAACGCCCGTGGCACCGGTGACGAGAACGCGCGACGATCGCCAATCGACGCTGCTGATCGGAGTTCGCGGTGATGTGCGTGTCATGTGCGGAAGGAACCCTTGAGGAGATTCGTTTGTGCCGTCGGGTGCGGGCGTGCGCTACGACCAGATCTTCCACTCGGCCCGATCGGTGGACCACAGCTCGTTGAGCTTGCGTACGTCGCGGAGCGTGTCCATCGGCTGCCAGAAACCGTGGTGCCGATACGCCATGAGCTGACCATCGTCGGCGAGCCGCTTCAGCGACTCCAACTCGAAATTGGTCTGGTCGTCGTTGATGTAGTCGAGGACTCCCGGCTCCAGCACGAAGAATCCGCCGCTGATCCAATCCCTTTCGTTGGTTGGCTTTTCAGCGAATCGGGTGACTTGGTCACCCTTGATCGTGGGAACGCCGAACTGCGATGGTCGTGGCACAGCGGTGAAGGTGGCCAACTTGCCGTGGCTTCGATGGAACGCCAACAGCGCCGACAGATCAACGTCGGCGACGCCGTCTCCGTAGGTCATCATGAACGTCGCGTTTCCGAGATGCTTCTGGAGTCGCTTGATGCGTCCTCCGGTGAGCGTGTCGGGGCCGGTATCGATGACGCCGACGCGCCACGGTTCGATCTGGGTATTCAGCCGCTCGACCGAGCCCGTCGCGTAGTCGAACAGGAGATCCGACATCCGTTCGCGGTACTCAAGAAAGAATCGCTTGATCACTTCGGACTTGTAACCACAGGCGATGAGGAAGTCGTTGAAGCCGTAGTGGCTGTAGATCTTCAGGATGTGCCAGAGAATCGGATGTCCGCCGACCTGCACCATCGGCTTGGGCAACTCGTCGGTATGTTCAGCCAATCGCGTACCGAAACCGCCAGCCAGAAGGACGACCTTGAGCGGCCCGCCTCGCGCGGACCCGAGAGATGCCGCGCTTGTGCGACCGCCAGCCATCCGACCTCCTGTGTGCGGACCTCGCAGGCCCCGACCTGGGATCCGCCCACGGCGCGATCCCAATGTGTTCGAACATCGGCGGTCGGAGGGGGGATCGGACAGATTTCGGGTCGCCGATCGGTCAGGAGAGGAAGACGTGGCGCGGCCCGGGCACTCCGTTCATTCCCCGGCCAGGGAACAGCCGATGCAATCCTCGATGTATCTCCGTCCTCTCGCATACTCGTCGCTGGTCGTCTTCGTCGGGCTGGTCGGTTGCAGCAGCAGCTCGGAGACCTTCTCCGGGAGGCCCGCCGATCAGGTCTGGACCGCCATGGTGAAGACCGCAGAGAACCCTGAATACACCGACTGGCACGTGATCGAGAACGACGTCTGGGCCGACGAAGGCAGCGGGCGGATCGAGATCTGGCGGCTGCTGCGCCGCTACGTCGATCCTGCGTCGCAGTGGGCACGACTTGAGAATCAGGAATGGAAGTTTTCCATCCGGCTGGAACCGACCGATCCGCCGACTGCCACCTTTGAGGTGCGCTCGCTTGGTATTCCGAGCCATAGTTGGGGTGAGAGCGGACGGTACTTCGATCAAGTATGGAAACTCCTGGGCGGGCGACCGGTCGAACCGCGGGAGGCAATGCAGGTCGATCCTGCCACCAAGGGCAGCGACGTGACGTCGCAATCCCAACCTCCAGCGACGCCTGAAACTCCGACGTCACCGCCATCGTCGCCGCCAATGAATGACCCTCCGGTCGATATCCCCAGCGCCGAATCAATGAACTGATCAATCAAGTGGGCGATCGTTGTCGGCTCAGTTCCAACTACCCAGGAGGATCGCCAAGTCCGATGCTCCGACGTCACCGTTGCCATCGAGATCGGGCTTGCAGCAGAGTCCGCTGCACGGCCCCCACGATCCGAGCAGGAGCGCTAGGTCGGCAGCGCCAACGAATCCGTCGCCGTTGAAGTCGCCGACGATGCCGCTCGAGGTCCCGAAGACATAGATCGCTTGCGTCGCGGTGTAGAGAACAGGATTCGAGTCGCAGGTCATGAAGGTGGTGAACGTTCCGGTGAGCGACGCGCCCTTGGCCACGATCACCTGATCGGTAGCGCTGGGAACAAAGTCGCGGCTCGGGGCGAGTTCCAGCTCGCCGTTCAGGACGACCGCAGTGCTCGCATCGACAAACGTCTGGTTCGCCGCGGCCACCACGATGTTCAGCATCGCGGTGCGCTCTTGGGTGAAGTCACCGATGACCTGCAGCATGCTTCCCGAACCGGCGAACGAGAGCGTGCCGCCGTGAAGGAGCACCCCCGTCGAAGGGGTCGCAGTCAGCGTGTTGCCATCGATCAGTCGGAGCACGCCGTTGGTCGCGATCGAGGCAAGGGACGAGAGTCCCGACACCGTACCGGTGCCGCTCAGCGTGCAATCGGCGGCGAGTGTGGTGATGCTCGTCGCGCCGGGCGCGGTGCCGAATCCAAGCGTCGCGTCGACCGCTCGCCACACGCCTGCGGTCAGGATGCCGCCAACGAGGTTGGTCGCCTTCTCGACGACCAACGAGGCTCCGTTGGTCGACTCGACCGTTCCCTGATTGCTGAACGCACTGGCGTTGAGCACGCGAAGCGACGTTCCGGGCACGTCCGCCCGAAGTGTGCCGAGGAGTACGAGCGAGCCCGATGGGGCGGTGATCGCGTTGTCGCCGATCGTCGCACCGCC
>JBBQCR010000341.1:0-4172 GCA_038318935.1 Phycisphaerales bacterium | reverse complement strand
GTGTTGTTTTTCATCTTTGTCTGTTCGTCTCGTGGTTTTTCTTTTGTTTTGGTTCGGGGGGGGTCGGGCGCCCCCCCCCCCCCCCCCCCCCCACGACGCTAACGCAGCAGTTCAGCGACGCGTTCAGTACGCCGCCGCGCCCGCCGCAGCCACCGCGTGATCCTGCTCGCCGGAACCGCCGCTGACGCCAATCGCTCCGACGACCTTGCCGTCCTTCTTCAGCGGAATGCCGCCGGCGAAGATCATGATGCGACCGTCGTTGGAGGCGTGGATGCCGAAGAACTGATTGCCCGACTGACTGTGCGTCGCAAGGTCTTTCGTCGCGATGTCAAACGCTCGCGACGTGTACGCCTTCTTGATCGAGATGTCGATGGAGCCGAGCCACGCGCCATCCATGCGCACGTGCGACACGAGATTGCCGCCCGCATCGGCGACTGCGACGTTCATGGGCTGGCCGATCTCAACTGCTTTTTTTTCGGCGGCGGCAATGATGCGACGGGCGTCTGCGAGGGTGATCATCGGAAGCAATCCTTCGGAAGGCGTGGAGGGTGGAACGGCAGTGGGACGGGAGAGTAGTCCGTCGAGTCAGCCGACGCCATCAAGAACAACCGCCCCGACGTGGATGTCGGGGCGGTTGCATGGGATCGGGTGTTGGATCGATTGTCCCCGCGGTCGTTACTTCGACATGCTGACAAGCGAGTCGAACGTGCGCGGATCTTCGATCGCAAGTTGTGAGAGCATCTTCCTGTTGAGGAGCACGCCCTTCTTCTGGATGGCGTTGATGAACGCGCTGTAGCGCGTTCCGCGCATTCGGCAGGCGGCGGTGATGCGGGTGATCCAGAGGCCGCGGAAGTCTCGCTTCTTGGCGCGACGATCACGCCAGGCGTAACGGCCAGCGCGCCAGAGAGCGACCTTGGCCTGTTGCTTGTGATGGTGCTTGGTTCCGTAGAAGCCACGCGCTTCTCGGAGGAGCTTTCGGCGGGCCTTGGTGCGGGCCGAGCCTTTTCTAGTACGGGGCATCGAAAAACCTCAGTGAGGGCGATCGGCGGGGGAGGGGACACCTCGCTTGGAACCCGATCGATCAGCGTGTGAGTCGTGACAGACCGATCACTCGGCGACAGCGGCGGCTTCGGCTTCCTTGCGGAGCTCGTCGGCCTCGTGCTGGTCTTCGCTGCGGAGTGGACGGCAGAGCATCTTGCTCAAGGCACGGAGGTCACCAGATCGGGCGTAGCGCGGCTTGCGGAATCCCTGAATGGCGGTGCCGGTCTTGTTGCTCTTGATGTGGCGGCTGTTGGGAGCGCGAAAGCGGATCTTGCCCGTCTTCGTGATCTTGATCCGCTTCAGCAGACCCTTGTGGCTCTTGTGCTTGGGCATTGGTGATCCCTGTCGTTGTGCCAGAGTCGTAGCAGAGTGGTACCAGCGGCGGTGCTGGCATCGGTACTGGCATCGGTACTGGCAGTACCCCTCTGCGATGGAGGATCGGGAAAGGTACCGGAAGCCCTTCCCTGTGGCAAGCCCTTAGGCCAGCGGTTTCCCAGCCGCGGTCAGAAGCGCCCTCGGTCAGTGCAAGAGGAACGCGTCCACCTGCGGCTTCGGCCCGGGGGCGCGGGTCAACCCTTCCAACGCGTCGCCAAGGGGGAGCCAGACGTTGTCACGCACGCCGGAGTCTGGATCGGCGATGTAGGGAGAGGAGTTGAAGATGACCGAGCCATCGGTGAAGAGCATGTTCTGCCCCCGGCCACCGTGGCTGGCAGCGTTCAGCGTGACCGACGCGACCGTCTCGCCGTGCCGCTTCAGGTCGACCAGAGGGTTCCGGTCACCGACGACGACCATGCGGGGACCGAGGTTCCACATCGGATGCCGGCCTTCAGAGGCGACGTGATACGAGAAGCAGGCGTTCGGTTCATGGTCGCCAGGGCAGCTCATGCAGCCGTCTGGGCAGTACTTCTGCGAGGCGAGCACATTGAGGTTGTCGGCGTTCCGGTAGCCGAGCCAGTTTCCCAGGTCTGGGACGATGCTCGCGAGCATGGGCATCGTCCGGTAGTCCTGTCCATAGGCCTCAAGTCCCTGAGCGATCATCCGCAGGTTGTTGCTGCACTTGGTCTCGATGGCTTGGGAGTTTCGCCAGTTCAGCAAAGGGACGAGAATGGTCGTCGCCAAGATCGCGATGCTGGCGACCGCGACGAGATCACCCATGCGGATGCCACGCCGTACGCCGATGTCGCGGGCCGGGTCCAACCGCATCCGCCGGCCCCGCTCGCTGTCCGCCTGTTCCACCCTCGCGAGGGTCGCCGCGATGAGCGTTTCCGCGTCAACGCCGCTTCCGTGCGAGCGTTCGTCGGCATCAAGCAAGTCCGGGTACTGATCAAGCAGCGCGAACTGAGCGAGCAGGCGCTTGGCCCGCACTCGATCGTCGGCAGTCACACCCGGGGCCGCCTCAAACTGGGCGATCTCCATGCCTGACTCGACAAGAAGGTCTAGGACGCGGGCATCCGCCTCCGAGAGCATCTCGGAGATGGGGTCGTTGAATTCGTCGGAGGATGCCGTCATGTCGGGATGCGTGCGAAGAGGGGAATCAGAAGCGGAGTGTCGGAGCGGAGAATTCCGCGGTACGCACAACCTGTGTCAATCGTTCTCGTCATCTTTCTCGGATCGTGTGGCTTTCCAAGCGCCAGCGAAGTGCGCCACCGCGGCGTGCAGGCGGCTCTTGACAGTGCCGAGTGGAATACCCAAGCACTCGGCGATTTGCTGGTAACTCATGCGCTGGAAGTACGAGAGGAGCAGGATCTCCCGATAGTGCACCGGAAGCTCGTCCACCACCTTTTTGACGGCAAACTGGATTTCGCGAGCTTCGGTGGGGCTCGCTGGAGACTCGGTGTCGCCGGCGAGAAGATCGACGAGTGAGGAATCACCGTCGCCGATCGGCGAGGAAAGACTCGCGGTGGCCCGCCGGCGCTGACGCCGATGGAAATCCCGGGCCTTGTTTGCGGCGATCGCGAAGAGCCAAGGCCGAAATCGGCGCTCCGCATCGAAGCTCTGGGCAGCCAGATGGACCTGCAAGAACGTGTCTTGGAAGACGTCGTCTGCGGCGCTGCGCGACCCGAGGAATCGGACCAGAAACCGCAGCAAGTCGGCCCGATGTCGCTCCATCAACTGCCGAAACGCCTCTCGGTCGCCGGAACGGCTGGCAACTAAGAGCCGTTCGTCGATGCGATCGACCTCGGGGGAGGGCAAACCAGCGGCAACGTTGGTCGGAAGTTCGGCCATCGGTCGGCGGTGCAGGGAGGTGGTCGGCCGCGTCTGCGACCCCTGCCCCCATCCGCCCGACCCAAAGATACCGCGCTGCACGATTTCTGCTCTGCGGGACCCGCCAACGCGGGGTCGGATCGCTGCGAGGCGGGTCGACACGCATCCGAGGCGTTCGGTCACGGCGCGAAAGCGCACCGCTGAAACGGCCGCCATCGGGATGGGAAGGATTCCCGCCATGCCGCGAGCTACGAGCCTCTTCGCGCGCGGTTCGGCCAGCCCGGTTGAATCCGTTAGAATCCCGCGCCCCTCGGTGCGAGTCGCGCTCCGGCGCCGGTCCACGCGGACCTTTCCGTTCCAGAGCGGCTGTTCTCGCCCGTTTCCGAACTCTCGAGCCCCCCAATGGCCGTTCCGATCAGTCAGATGTGGACCGTCGCGTCGTATGTCCTGAAGCAGCGGCTTCGGGGAACCAAGCGTTATCCGTTGGTACTCATGTTGGAGCCGCTCTTTCGCTGCAATCTGGCCTGCGCTGGCTGCGGCAAGATCCAGTACCCGGCCCACATCCTCAAGCGACAACTCACACCGGAGCAGTGCTTCAAGGCGGTCGACGAGTGCGGGGCACCGATGGTCTCGATCCCGGGCGGCGAGCCGTTGCTCCACCCGCAGATCAAAGAGATCGTCGATGGTCTGATCGCCCGCAAGAAGTACATCTATCTCTGCACCAACGCGCTCCTCCTGAAGAAGAAGCTGGAAGAGGGATTGTTCACACCGAGCAAGTATTTGACGTTCTCCGTGCACATGGACGGTCAGGAAGAGCACCACGACTTCGCGGTTTGTCGCGAAGGCACCTTTGAGACTGCGGTCGAGGGCATCAATCTTGCGGTCGATCGAGGCTTCCGCGTCACCACCAACACGACGCTCTTCAA
>JBBQCR010000340.1:0-4190 GCA_038318935.1 Phycisphaerales bacterium | reverse complement strand
AGGCGCGAAGATCGTGGCGATCATCGTCAAGTTGATTGCCAGCCAGGTGAGGAAGACGTACGTGAGCGACACGTTCACGACGAATCCCACCAAGGGGCTCGTCGTGCGTGAGAGCCATACGTATTCACCACCTGAGCGCGGCATCAGCACAGTGAAATACACGTAGACCAGCGCAAAGCACGCCACTAGCGGTGCCGCGATCAGGAAGGACGCGACCATGTTCGCTTGCGGCCAGAATTGGGGCGCGAACGCCATCGCCTGGAAGAAGCCGAGCGGCGCGCTGACTCCGGCGAATACCAGGTTGAAGGCGTCGAACGCGGTAAGCTCACGGACCAGGCCGGTGGCATTGCGCAAGAACAGGGATGGCGTGGAGTCCGTTGCTCCGGGAGCCGGGCCGCTACCCGTTGATGAGCGTTCTGTCATCGTTTGGCCTCCTTTCTTGTACTTGTCGGTTCCATCCAACGATCCCTCGCGGCTTCCCTAGTTTGCCGAAGAACCACCGTGGTCGGCGAGCGCCTCGTCTGTGGCGGCGGGGGCCGACCTCCCCGTGAGGTCCAGTTGTCGCTACCTGGGCAAGTCCAACAACGGCGCACATACTCTGCTGTGGCAATAGTCTGCGAGAGTGCTGCGGTGACTCGAACTGCAGCGACACTCAACGGAGGATCTCTTTCAACGCCGGGTAGAGACTGCGGTAGGCGCGGTAGCCGTGCTCGTAGACGTCGACGAACCGTGGCTGCATGGTGGTGGTCACGGTTGCGAAACGCTCGATCTCGCGCCAATCCGAGAAGCATCCCACCGCCATGCCGGCCACGAAGGCCGCGGCGACAGCCGCGCCACCCTGGCCCGCGACAACCTCGAGTGGCATGCCAAGGACGTCGGCGATGATCTGTGTCCAGGTGGGTGACTTGGCGCCGCCGTCGCTGACCCGAACGCGCTTGGGTGCGTGACCCAGTTCGGTGAATACCTCGACGTGGTGACGGAACGCATACGCGATGGCTTCTAGCACAGCACGATAGAGGTGGGCCCGAGTGTGGCCGAGGTGTAAGCCGACGAACGCCCCACGAGCGTTGGGATCGTTTAGCGGCGTCTTCTCGCCGAGGAAGTAGGGCAACGCCAGGACTCCGTCGGCGCCGGCGCCCACGGTCTCGGCCTCGTCATCAAGTTCGCGAAGGGGTCGCCCCTGTGCGAGCTCACGCTGGAACCAGCGGATGAGGCTGCCGCTCGTTGCCATGCAGCCGTTGGGCAGATACTTGCCGGGGATGACGTGCAGGTCGAAGAAGAGGCGCTCGTCGATCAATGGGGTGTTCGTCGCCATGAGGATGTCGCCGGCGCCACCGAGTTTGATGAGCAGGTCGCCTTCGTCGATGACTCCAGCGCCGAAGGCAGCTGCGACGTGGTCAGCCGCTCCAGTCATGACCGGCACGCCCGTCTCCAGGCCGGTCTCGGCGGCGGCTGTCTTCGTTACCGTGCCGGCGATGTCGAGTGGTTGCCGTATCGGCGGCAACAGGTGGGGTGGGATGTTGGCAGCGGCAAGCACGTCCTCTGCCCAGCTCTTCGTCTCGAGATCGTACATGCCGCTCTCGACTGCCCAGTTGGCCTCGACTCCGGCAGAACCTGTGAGACGCGAGACGATGAAGTCGTAGGAGCCTTGGACAAGAGCGGTGCGAGACCAGACATCCGGTTCGTGGCGTGCAAGCCACAGCAGCTTGGGGGCGATTGACTGCTGCGTGATGGGTGCACCTGTGCGCGCGAGAATGCGCTCACCGTCGAGAGCAGACCGCAGCTCCGCGATCTCGTCGATGGCTCGAGCGTCGTTCTGCTGGATCGAGGGCCGCAGTACCTCGCCGTCGTTGTTCGAGAGAACGACACAAGGTACCATGCCGGTCACACCAACGGCGGCGACGGAGCGCCCGGCCGCGAGCTCGCGGATCAACTGGCAGACGTTCTTCCACCAGAGGCCGGTGTCCTCTTCGGCCCAGCCGGCGTGTCGGCTGACCAGCCCGGCATCGCGCTGGGCCTCGGCCACGACCCCCCGAATCGGGTCGAACAGGATGGCTTTGGTGGATGTTGTGCCAATATCGATGCCAAGAATGGGAGCCACGTCCAAGAACGGCCTCCTGTCTCGAGCTTGATGCCCGATTCACACGTTCGAACATGGGCACCATACTAAAAGATGTTTGACTTGTAAAGAGACAATGTTGTATGTTGCGAATATGTGCAAGGACGGCGTCCCCTGGAACCTGGAGGGCTGATGCTTGCCACGGACCGCCGCAGGCGCATTCTTGAGCGTGTGGCCGAAGAGCAGACAATTCAGATCGGCGAGTTGGCGCGGGAATTCGATGTCTCGGAGATGACGATTCGACGCGACATCGCCACGCTTGAGCGCACGGGCTTTCTACGGCGCACGTACGGCGGAGCGACGGCTCATCTGACTCGAACGCTCGATCCCGCATTCAACATGCGCTCTCTCCAGAACGCCGCCGCCAAGCGGCTTATCGCGCTACGCGCAGTCGCCCTCATAGGTGACGCGAATACAGTCTTCATGGGAACCGGCACGACGACGGAGCAGTTCGTGCGTCTCATGCCGGACCGCGACGACCTTACGGTAGTGTGTGAATCGCTGCCGGTGGCAGGCTTGCTGGGTACGCGGAAGACGCAAGTCGTTGTGCTCGGAGGCCTAGTGCACCGAGACGAGCTATCGTGCGTTGGGCCGGTGGCCGTGAGCACCGTGCAGCGCTTCAACGCCGATGTCGCGGTGCTTGGTGCGGCTGGTGTGACGCCGAAACACGGGATCACCGAGCTCTTCGAGGAAGAAGCCGAGAATCACAGACTCATGATCGAGCGCAGCGAGCGACTCTTGCTGCTTGCCGACGGCACGAAGCTCAGCACTCACGCGATGGCCCATGTTGCGCCTCTGACTGCCATCTCAACACTCGTGACTGACGAAGGTGCGCCGGCCGACGTCCTCGCAGAACTGCGCGAGGCCGGTGTCGAGATCATCGTGGCGGAGCGGCCGAGTGCCGCTGCGTCGCCGGCCACTGGCCGTGGCCGGCGGGCGAAAGATTAGCTAGAGCGGTCTCAACCACGCACGGTCGGCAGCAAGGGACAGTGAACTGGAGGCAAGGATGAATGCATTGCGCGAGATGTTCAATGTCGACAAGCCGCTGATCGCCATGTGCCACCTGCCAGCCCTGCCGGGACGTCCGCGATACGATGTCGCCGCAGGCATGGGTGCCGTCGTTTCGAGTCTGGCACGCGACATCGAGGCGCTTCAGAACGCTGGCGTGGACGGCCTCCTCTTCTGCAACGAGAATGACATCCCATACCAGCTGCACGTTGATCTCGAGGTAGCCGCTGCAATGGCTGCTGCCATCGTCGATGTCCGGCGCGATGTGCAGGTGCCGTTTGGCGTCAACATCCTCTGGGACGCAAAGGCGACGCTAGCTGTCGCAGCCGCCGTTGGGGCTGCATTCGTGCGTGAAGTGTTCACCGGCGTCTACGAAAGCGACATGGGTCTGTTCGCGCCCCAGCTTGGCGACCTTGCCGGGTATCGGCACTTGATCGGCGCCGATGACGTTGCTCTGTTCGCCAACATCACGCCAGAGTTCAGCCGCTCCATGAGTGCGCGCCCGGTAGGCGATCGAGCGCGGGGCGCCGCCTACATGGGGGTCGACGCCCTGCTAATCAGCGGAGTGCAGGCTGGTGTCAGCGCGGAGTTTGAGGATCTGATTGCGGCAAAGGAAGCCGCACCGGGCATCCCTGTAATCGCCAACACGGGTGTGAACCACGAGAACGTGAGCGAGATCCTCCGAGTTGCCGATGGCGCTATCGTGGGCACCAGTCTCAAAGTGGACTCGTCGACGTGGAACCAGGTCGATCCGAATCGTGCCCGCCTCATGGTGGAACTGGTTCGTGCCGCACGGGCCGGCGCGCAATCACCCCGCTAGACGGCTTCTGTTGGCGCTTGCTCCGCATCCCCGCGAAGCTGTGCAGACGCGAGAACACGACACGGGAGAGGGTGAGCGCTCGGGGCGTCGCATGTACGCGACGTCGATGAGGTCTGCGGCGCTTCATGGCCGGCGTTAGGCACGTAACCGGACTAGGGGCGAGCTCGGTGAACGAACTCGTCTGTCCGCATATGGAGGTGTGCCGTGGTCGCACGAAAGGGGGCTGGTCGGCCTCTGACTCCG
>JBBQCR010000339.1:0-4213 GCA_038318935.1 Phycisphaerales bacterium | reverse complement strand
CTGGTCGTCGCGTGCGGCACGCACTACGCGGGCGAGATCAAGAAGTCGGTGTTCACGGTGATGAACTACCTGCTCCCGCAGAAGGGCGTGCTGCCGATGCACTGCTCCGCCAACGTCGGTGCGGGCGGCGACGTGGCGCTGTTCTTCGGACTGTCGGGCACGGGCAAGACCACGCTCAGCGCGGACACGGAGCGCCGATTGATCGGCGACGACGAGCATGGCTGGAGCGAGAGCGGCGTGTTCAACATCGAGGGCGGGTGCTACGCGAAGACCATCAAGCTCTCGCTCGCCGGCGAGCCGCAGATCTGGAACGCGATCCGGTTCGGGAGCGTGCTCGAGAACGTGATCGTCGATGAGACGACCCGCGTTCCGGACTACGACTCGGTCGCGAAAACTGAAAATACCCGCGTGACTTATCCGGTGAGCTTCGTGCCGGACGCCGTGATTCCCTCGGTCGGTGGGCATCCGAAGAATGTGATCTTTCTCTCGGCCGACGCGTACGGCGTCTTGCCGCCGGTGTCGAAACTCTCGCCTGAACAGGCGATGTATTACTTCATCAACGGCTATACATCCAAGCTGGCTGGCACCGAGGCAGGTGTCACCGAACCGCAGCCCAACTTCTCCGCCTGCTTTGGCGGGGTATTCCTTCCTCGGCCTCCGATGGTGTACGCGGAGCAACTCGCCAAGAAGATCCGCACCCACGGCACCGATGTGTGGCTGCTCAACACCGGTTGGACCGGCGGACCGTACGGCGTCGGCAACCGCTTCAAGCTGAGTTGGACCAGAGCGTTCGTTTCGAGCATCCTCAACGGATCGCTGCGCAACGCGAAGTACGTTCAGCATCCGATCTTCGGACTAGAGATGCCGACGGAGGTCCCCGGAGTTCCGAGCGAGGTCCTCGATCCGCGAAGCACCTGGAAGGACAAGGCGGCCTACGACGCGAAGGCGACCGAACTCGCGAAGAAGTTCCGCGACAACGACGCCAAGTTCAAGATCACACCGGAAGTGCGGGCGGCTGGCCCCAAGGCGTAACCCACGTCGCGACCGGAAGTCGCAACCCAACTCGTGACCGCCCACAGGCACTGACGACCGAATCACCACCGAGTCGGACTGGACCCTTTCTCTATGCCCACCCTGATCTTTGAGCATGGCCCGCACGCAGGCGGCACCGGCATCCTTGGCGCGACGCTGCGCACCTACGGCCACAGCCTGCGCTTCGTCCGGCCAGCGGGCATCGGGGCGGGCAGCGGCCTGCCACTGGATCTGGACGACGTCGACGCGATTGTGGTCGGCGACGGACCGCAGACGCTGGTGGCCGGCGCGCCCGACTGGATCGAGGGCGAGATGACACTCCTTCGCCAGGCGCACGCCCGGCAGATGCCGATCATTGCCTTCGGTTTTGGTGCGAGGCTGCTGGCGAAAGCCTTGGGTGGCGAGATCATTGCCGAAGGTGACTTCGGCTGGAGCGACATCACGCTAAGCGCCACCGGTCGCGAAGATCCGCTCTACAAGGGCTGGCCGTGGACCATCACGCAACTCCAGTGGCAGCGAGAGAGTATCGGCAGGCTCCCGGAGGGGGCGATCGCGTACGCCTCGAGCGCCAAGCCAGGCGGCAAGCCGGTCACACGGGCGTACTCCGCGGGCGTCTTCGCCTTCGGGTTTGAACACCAGTGGTGGTTGGATCGCGAGTTGCTTGAAGTCGTGGTCCAAGCAACGACCCAAGGCGGCGCCGACGGCGGCAGCGCTCGCGGCGGATGGAAGGACTTTGGTGCGATGAGCGCCCACTACGGATCGCGACTCGCCGAAAGTATCGCCCTCTATCTCATGCCCGTCGATCGGGTGAATGCCGGGCGCGTCAAAGACCTTCATTACTGAATCTCGCGTCAACGCATGACCGCTCGACGCGATTGCGCGCTTTGAGGTACGTTGCCGCGCATCGAGGGCTGCGCACCTCCGAACCGTTGGTGGACGAAAGTCGATGCGACTTCGCCGCTAACGGGCGCAACCCTTCGTGGAGCCGCCTCATGGCGCGCAGAGTTTCGCCGATGGCGCGACGGGTCGTTGATCGCGCAGGCGCGTCACGTCCGACGCCAGCGACCGTGGTACGACGTGGGGACCAGTGGCATCTGATCGCTGTGCGATCCTTCGCGATTGGAGAACGCATCCTCGAGATTGACGGCGTTCTGTCCGATCGCCCCAATCGCTACTCGATCCAATTCGGCCCGCACGAGCATGTCTATCCGCCGCCCGAGGTCGATGGCACAACCGAAGGGTTCGTCTGGCGATTCCTCAATCACTCGTGCGATCCCAGCGCGGTGATTGTTGGTCGCTCGCTCGTAGCACTGCGGCCGCTCTGCGCGGGAGACGAGTTGACGTTTGACTACAACACCACCGAAGACGAGATCGCCGAGAGCTTTTCCTGTCGTTGCGGACACTGCGCGGGGCGCCTGGTGCGAGGCTTTCGACATCTGGACCCGAGCGAGCAGAAGCGGCTGCTGCCGTATCTCGCGCTTCATCTCCGCATGCGGTATCACCCGGATTCGGTGACCGATGCCATGCAACAGTGACGGTATGGTAGAAGACCGCACGCACTGCTCGACGCACGGCCCCACCGTTGAGAGGCAACGGCTTCTCACCGACATCTTCGACGACATCGCACGGAGGCACGCGGACCGCGTGGCAATCGACGTTCCGCCGTCGTCGCGGCGCGAGCAGCGGGTAACCATGTCCTATGCGGCGTTGCAAGCCGCATCGCAGGCGCTGGCAACCCATCTCGTGGACCACATGGCGGGCGACCGCAACGGACAGGCCGCTGGCGTCGGAAACGAAGCCATCGTGGCGATCTTTCTTGCCCGCGACGCTCCGCAACTGTACATCGCGCAGCTCGCGGCGATGCGGGCCGGTGCGGCCTTTACCTGCATCGAGCCGAGCTTTCCGAGCGAGCAGATCAAGATGATCCTCGACGATGCGCGGCCGGTGGCGATCATCACCGATGCCGGTGGTCTCGATCGCCTCCGTCGCGAAGGCCTCGCCACGAGTTCGACAATCGACATTGCGACGTGCGAACGACCGTTGTCGTCGATCTCGTTCCGGGAACGATCACCGCGCGAACTGGCGTACGTGATCTATACCTCGGGCACGACCGGTCGACCCAAGGGAGTGATGATCGAAGAGGAGAGCATCGCCAATCTGGTGCGCTCCGACATCGCGCTCTTCCGCCTTGGCGTCGCTGATCGCGTTGCCCAGTGCTCATCACCGGCCTACGACTCCTCGATCGAAGAGACGTGGCTTGCATTCGGTGTTGGGGCCACGCTGGTCCCGCTCGACGACGAGACGGTGCGTCTGGGTCCCGACCTCGTACCGTGGCTCCGGCGCGAACGCATCACTGTGCTGTGTCCGCCGCCGACGCTGCTGCGAACGACGGGCTGCGAGCACCCAGATCGCGAACTGCCTGAGGTTCGACTGCTCTACGTCGGAGGCGAAGCGTTACCAGCGGATCTGGCCGATCGGTGGGGCAGGGGGCGTTGGCTCGAGAACGGGTACGGTCCGACCGAATGCACCGTCACGGTCGTGCGGACTCGCATCGAACCGGGGCAAACGATCACCATCGGTCGTCCAATCGCTGGACATCGCGCGTGGGTCCTGAACGAGGCGCTCGAAGAAGTGGAGGACGGCGAGCACGGCGAACTGTGCATCGCCGGCGTCGGCCTCGCGCGAGGCTATCGCGATCGACCCGAACTGACGGACCAGCGCTTTCCCATTCATCCCTTCTTCGGGCGCATCTACCGGACAGGCGATTTGGTTCGACGGAACACCGACGGTGATCTTGAGTATCTCGGGCGCCTCGATGGTCAGGTCAAGTTGCGCGGATATCGCGTGGAACTGCAGGCGATCGACGCGGTGCTGAGTCAGTGCCCGGGCGTACGAGATGCTGCCTGCTCAGTGCAGGGCGAGGGAAGTGAGCAGGTGTTGGTGGCGCATTGTGTCGCCACGGATCCGGCATCGCCACCATCGGTCGATACCTTGAAGGAGGCAGTGCGTCGATCGCTCCCGTCGTACATGGTGCCGGCGCGAATCGGCATGATCGCCATGCTGCCGCGCACGGTTGGAGGCAAGATCGACCGGAAGTCACTGCCTTCCGTTCACGCCCCGGCCCGCGATACCGCGACGGTGATTGCTGCACGCAGCGCGCTGGAAGCGACGATCGTCAGCG
>JBBQCR010000338.1:0-4233 GCA_038318935.1 Phycisphaerales bacterium | reverse complement strand
TTGCTCATGGCCATTCGTTCTGGAGGCGGTACCGGGGTGCTTGTTGCCCTGGTCGTGTTTGTCCTGACGACGGTGTTCCTCCTCGTGATGACCATCGTCTTCTACGCGGGCAAGAACGACGTCACGACCAAGCTCAACGAGTCGCAAGCCAAGCTGGATGCCTTCATTACTTCGGCGCAGCTTCAGGACGACGCCGTGAAGCAGATGAAGGCGGCGGCGACCAACGAGAGCCAGAGCGTCTTCGGGCTGCTCGTCAAGCAGAAGGGCGCCCTCGCGGAGTTCGTCGGTGGCGCACCGACGGCCGACGCCAAGACCCTGCAGGCTGACCTCGGCCTCAAGGATGGCGAGACGGTGAAGGCCGCCATGACTGATCTGCGCCGTCAGCTCAAGACCAAGAGCGACGAAGCCGCGAGCCTCAACACGCGGGTCGCGGATCTGAACAAGCAGAGCAATGTCCTCAAGGAAGACGTCGAGTCAGCGAAGAAAGACGGCCAGAAGCTCGCCGAATCGCTCCGCTCCGAATTCGCCGGCTACGACGGTGCGGCCAAGGATCTCGTCGGACAGATCGAGAAGGTCCGTCAGGACATGATCAAGACGATGGAGGATTTGAAGGGGAAGCAAGGCGTGCGTGTCGGCGAACTCCAGTCGGAGATCGACGGCCTGCGAGCCAGCACCGCGATCATCCAGAGCCGCAACGACGTGCTCGGCAAGAAGCTCGAAGCGATCGAGTTGAAGCCGCAGAACGCTGCTGAACTCGTCGACGGTCGCATCATCGCGATCGAAGGCTCCAACGATCAGGTCTACGTCAACATCGGTAAGAACGATCGAGTCGTGCCGGGCATGACCTTCGAGGTGTTCGACGACGCCAACGCCATCGCCGCCTCGGACAAGAGTGGCCGCGGCAAGGCTTCGATTCAAATCATTCGCGTCGCCGAAACCACCTCGACCGCCAAAGTCATCCGCCAGTCGACCAGCCGACCGGTGGTCAAGGACGACGTGATCGCCAACGCGGTCTTCAACCCCGACTACAAGTTCAAGTTCCTGGTGCACGGCAAGTTTGACGTCGACAACGACGGCAAGCCCTCCGACAGCGAAGCCGCGTATCTCAAGAGCCGCATTATCGAATGGGGCGGTGAGATCGTCGAAGGCGACAACCTCGTCGGTGATCTTGACTTCCTCGTCCTCGGCATCCAGCCGCCGATGCCGGCGCCGCTGCCACCGGACGCGAGCGAAGCCCAGATCCAGGCCAGCATCGAAGCTCGCAGCGCTCGCGAGACCTACGACCGCCTGCTGAAGGAATCGATTGATGCCCGCATCCCGGTCCTCAACTGGAATCGCTTCCAAGTGCTGACCGGGACCGTGAGCGGTCGCTGAAGATTTCCGGCGCCTTCTCTCTGACACGCAACACGACCCCCAAGCATCCGCTTGGGGGTCGTTCGTTGGCTGAAACGCGTTACCCTTCCTGATCCCGTGGCCTCACTCGCGCACTGGTCCCAATACCTCGCTCTTCGAGCCGCTTGCGGCCTCATGGAGCCGTACGCGCCGGACCAGTCGATTCAGACCGCGAAAAGCATCGCGACCCTGTATGCGAAGTGCACCGGCCAGCGGATTGAGCGGGCTCGCACCAACATCGTCCGCTGCTTTCCCGAGCTGGACAGAACCGAAAGCGAGCGCATCGCGATTGACAGCGTGCGCAACATGTTCGAGCTGTTCATGGTGGACGCGGTGGTCATGCCCAAGATCGTCCACGAGTGGTCGTGGCATCGGTACGCGACGCTGACGGAATTTGGCGAGGGGCTCGATCTCTTGCTCGGTGACGAGCCCTGCATCTTCCTGACTGGCCACATCGGGAACTGGGAGTTCCTTGGTTACTTTCTAGCCTTGATCGGCTTTCGCATGACCGCTCTCGCGCGGCCGCTGGACAATCCGCTGATCTACGACTGGCTCCTCAAAACCCGTGAAGCAAGCGGCCTCAAAGTCCTGACCAAGTGGGGAGCGACCGAAGAGCTGCAACGCATCGTCGAAGGCGGCGGCAAGATCGCCTTCATTGCCGACCAGAACGCTGGCGACGACGGACTGTTCGTGCCCTTCTTCAACCGGTTGGCATCGAGCTACAAATCAATCGGCCTACTCGCGATGCGATACCGCCTGCCAATCGTCTGCGGATTCGCTCGACGAGTCGGCGATCATTTTCGCTACGAGGTCGGGGCCAGCGACATCATTCGTCCCGCCGAATGGGAGTCGCAGGACGACCCGCTCTTCTACATCACCGCCCGCTACAACCGAGCGCTCGAACTGATGGTGCGACGCGCACCCGAACAGTACCTCTGGGTGCATCGACGCTGGAAAAGCCGCCCCAAGCACGAACGCACCGGCGATCCGCTGCCGGAGCGGCTGAAGAAGAAGCTCCGCGAACTGCCGTGGATGACCGACCCGCTGCTGGCAGACCTCGCGTTGCCGTTGTGAAGACTCGTTGAACTTTCGCATTTTCCGCAGCGTCGATCTTTCACCCGTCGGATAGTCTGGCTCAGCAGCCTGTGGCGAAAGTGCTTTGAGAGCGAGGATGAGCAGAATGACCGAGTTCGAGGAGGTGCAACGACGCAGTATCCGCAGCGATACGAGCGAGTTGCGCCGACGAAGAAATCGGTCATTCTGCTCGTCCGCAGCCCAAATGACTTTCGCCACAGGCTGCTCAGGCGAACTGGTTGCGGGCGGACTTGACGCAGGCCCTTGCGGTCGCTGGCGTCGTTGAGAGCATCATCGAGAACGCTGGAGGTGACCAATGAGACTTTGCAACTTGAGTGCTGTCATCACTACTGCCTGTGCTGCGATGGCGGTCACGCCAGTCGCACTCGCCGAGTTCGTCTGGTTCGACAAAGACTTCTCAGGCTGGCAAGCAGCAAGTGCAAACTACACCACCGTCGACTTCACGGGATTTCCGCTACTCACTGTCATCACAAACCAGTACAGCGGATCTGGTGTGCTCTTCACTGGGCCACAGCCCACACTGATCGACTACGCGCCCAACGGAGGTTTCCCAGAGGACGACTGGGGCATCAATCCGCAAAGTTACCTCGAGGTCAAGTTCCTCTGGCCCATGCACTCCGTCGGAGCGCATGTACCCGGCAGCCCTCGGATCCAGCTCTTTGCGGGTGACCAACTCCTCTATCAGACGAACTACGCGACTGGACTCGGCCCAAAGTTCACTGGCGTCACATCGGACATTGCGTTCGATCGCGTTCGCTTTCTCTCTGCTGTCACCGGCGGACCTTCCTTCACCGACAACCTCTACTTCTCAACGGTCCCGGGCCCCGCGCCGATGTTCGCGCTACTCGTCGCGTCTCTTCTTCCTCAGAGGCGACGTCGATGAAGGTGTGCAAGGTCATCGCGCTCAGTGTCGCGATCAGCTCCGCTTGCGACATCGGTACCACGTCGCTCGCCGTCTCCTTCTGATTCGAAGGCAACAGCGCAGCGTCGTCAATACCACGGCGACGTTGCGGACCTGTGGGCCTGACGCATCAAAGGCCTGTCCTTTTCCGGAGCGGGGCATGCACAAGGATGCTCCGCATGCGTCCACTCAAGCGACTCCCGCCGCGGTGCGCTTCGTCGTATCCTCTGCTCATGGCTACGCCGCTTGCTGACCGAACCATCTTGATTGTCGATGACGACGCCGACATTCTCGGGTCGATCGAGCTCGCGTTGCGGTCGGCGGGGGCCATCACCCGCACCGCCGCGGACGGCAGCGCTGCGGTGAGTTCGCTGCACGAGCGTCGGCCGGACCTCATTGTGCTCGACATGATGCTGCCCAAGGCCTCGGGCTTTCTCGTCATGGAGAAGCTGCAGGAACTCGAGAATCCCCCGCCGGTGATCATGGTGACGGCCAATCAGGGGCGCCGACATCAGGCCTACGCCGAGAGCCTCGGCATCGGGGCGTATTTCCTCAAGCCGGTTCCGCTCCAGCGGCTGGTCGACAAGGCCACCGAGCTGATCGAGTTGGCCCAAAGGCCAGCCCAATAGGGCAAGTAGGCCTCCGTGGCCCCTGCCTTCGGGCGACCGAGTCCGTAGAATCTGCGTCCCTCATGCCCCGCAGCCTCGTCGTCCTTTCCCCTTCACCGCCGCCTTCGGGCGGGGGCATGGCCCCGATCGGCACGCGCCGCGAGATCCTCTCGACCCTGCGGACGCTCAACACCGGACCGCAACTTGATGGCGAGGACATCCTCTACGGCCCGGGCA
>JBBQCR010000337.1:0-4241 GCA_038318935.1 Phycisphaerales bacterium | reverse complement strand
GACCAAGGGACCGTTCGATTTGGCGATCGGACGGTCAGTGCTCTCAGCGATGGCGAGCGGCGGCGTTTCCGCATCACCTCGGTGGGACTCGTCTTTCAGGAGTTCCGACTCGTTGAGTATCTCTCGGCGCTCGACAACATTCTGCTCCCCTGCCGCCTGCACCCGGCGCTCCAGCTCAATCGGACTATGCAAGCGCGGGCTCGACTGCTCGCCGAGCGTCTGGGGATCGCCGCGCTTTTGGAACGACTTCCCGAGCGACTCTCCCAAGGCGAGCGGCAACGCGTCGCGGTCGCACGGGCGCTCCTGGCGCGACCGCCGCTGATTCTCGCGGACGAACCGACCGGCAGCCTCGATCCCGCAGGCAAGCAGCGACTGGTTCGCGAATTCATCGATCTCGCGGCCGAAGAAGGAGCGATCGTGATCATCGCTACGCACGATCACGCCCTGCTGCCATCGTTCGGCCGGACACTCGACTTCTCGGCGTTGCCCGCGACCGGCGGTGCGACATGACGCGCGCACGACACGCGTTCGCTCTCGCGGCGCGGCATCTGGCGTATCACCGCGGGCGCACCGCAATTCTGGTGATCGCCCTCGCGCTCGTGGCCGGCCTGCCGCTTGCACTGGCGACCTTGGTTGACGCCGGTCGCGAGGCCATGACAGCGCGTGCGCGAGCAACGCCGCTGGTCATCGGCAGTCGTGGCAGCGAACTCGATCTGGTCGTCGCGTCGCTGTACTTTGCGAAGCCGGCTCCGCGACCGTTTGGGGCCGGCGAGGCGGCGCGCCTCGAGCAATCTACACGCGGGATCGTCGTGCCGATGCATTTGGGCTTCAGCGCCCAGCGGCATCCGCTGGTGGGGACGACACTCGACTACTTTGAACTGCGTGGCTTGCGACTCGCGGAAGGCCGCCGCTTTGGAATGCTCGGCGAGGCGGTGGTCGGTGCCCGAGCGGCGACGTCGCTTCTTTCACCGCTGATCACTGACGCCACCGATCCCTACGATCTCGCGGGCACGATTCCACTCAAGCTCCACGTCGTTGGCACGCTCCTGCCGACGGGCACTTCCGATGACGACGCTCTCTTCGTCGATCTCAAGACCGCGTGGACCGTCGCTGGGATCGGTCACGGCCATCAGGACGCGGCGGCCATCCGCGATCCCAACGATCTGATCGGAACGGTGGGCGATCATGTCGTGACCAGCGAACGACTGCGGCACTTCGAAGAGATCACCGAAGCGACCGCGTCGAGCTTTCACTTTCACGGCGATCCGTCGACGTTTCCGATTCACGCGATGCTCGTCTGGCCTGCGGACGAGAAGGACGCGACGCTTCTGCGCGGTCAGTTTCAACGCACGATGGAGCCCCTTCAAATCGTCAAACCGACCGACGCGATCGAACGGTTGCTGCGGGAGATTCTGCGCCTCAAACGTTTTCTCGATGCGATCTTCCTCGTCGTTGGCGGGGTGACGGTCGCGGTCGTCGGGCTGGTGATCGCCCTGTCGATCCGACTGCGTCACGACGAGTTGTCGACGATGGTCCGCCTCGGCGCGGCCCGCGGAACGGTGGCGTCGTTGATCGGCGCGGAACTGCTACTGATAGCGATGCTCTGCGCCGCGCTGGTCACCATCGGAGTCGCGGCAAGCGGCGGCCTGCGCAACGTGGTCGAGCGAACGATGATCGCCCCTCATGAGTTCGAATCATGATTTCGAATCAGGAGTTTGGTTCGTGAGCGGGCTTTTCGGCCGGCGGTTCGGGCGCTGGCTTCGGAGCCACTGGAACACTGGCATCACCTTTGCCCTCACCGGCTCGAATCGCTTCCTGAATGTCTTTCTTCAGCGACTCCGCGTAGTCGCCACCTCCGCCAATGTGCTGGGAATGCACGATGCCGTCCGCACGAATGACGACGGTCATGGGAATCGAACGGACTCCCCACGCGGCAGCGAGCTTGTCCTGAGTATCAATGAGCGTGGGCAAGGTGATTTTGAGCTGCTGAAAGGCTTGTGTGATCGCGTTCAGCCGATCGTCGCCCTGCGTCTGTTCGAACACGTTCACCGGATAGACAACGACGGGCAATTGCTGGTCCTTGGCCCAGGCTGCCACCTTCGCAAGTTCGGGCAGCGCCTGTCGACAGGGACCGCACCACGTGGCCCAGAAGTCGAGCACGATGACCCGACCGGCAAGGTCGTCGCTCTTGACCAGTCCGCCCGCACTCGATGGCAGGCTGAATTCGGGTGCAGGCTTCCCAACCATCGCCCCGTCGCCGCCCTGTGCCGCCTGCAACGCTTCCTTCTTTGGAAGCTGGGCAAACATATCGACCTTGGTGCGCTTTCCCGGATCAAGCGCGAACGCCGCTTCGTCGAAGGGTTTGGCCGGAATCTCGTTCACGATGCCGCTTCGATAGGTGACCGATCCGCGATTGGCAACCCCCGGACCGCCGGTGACCTTGGCCTCCGCGCTGAGCAGCAACATTGCCTTGGGGTCGAAGACCAGTTCGAGGCGCTCTCCCTCCGCGAGAAGGACGATGTGCCTGCGCGGCGAGCCGTCCGCGAGCGTCTCGTCACGCACGCTGGCGGGCAACACATTGGGGGTGTGCGGATGAAGCTGCATCACCGTTTCGTCGATCTCTGGCTCCCCTAAGCACAGCGAGAGCGAGACGAACGGGATGTCGATGAACGCGCTCAAGAGGGTGTAGAACGGCGAGTCATCATCACCCGCCTCAAGGTAGGTGTCAGGATTCGATTCGTGGATCGCCCAGACCTTGCCGCCGGAGAAACGCAACTCGTAGCCGCGCATGCGAAGGGTCACCTTGCGGCCCGGAGCGAACATCATCTCGGCCTTCACCGGCGGAGCGTCGCCCTCCTGCGCATCGAGTCCCGTCGCCACCGACACCTGCTCGACAACGCGAAGCGATGGCCGCTCGCGATACGCCTTCACGAGTTCCGTCAGGGCCTGGGTCGCCGCAGGATCGGCCTCGCTCGGAATCGGTTCTTCGACCTTGGGAGCGCTCAGTGGCGCAACTGGTATCGCAACTGGTGGCGCAACTGGTATCGCTACTGGTGGCGCAGTCGCACCGATCATGCACGACGCGAGGAGCGAACTGGTCAACACCTTGGCGAACGATCCGGGAACCACCGCCATGAGAAGCCTCCCGCGTCGGAGTGTAACGCGCTCTGCTCGGGGTTCGTCGGCAATCTCAGGACCTCCTCCAGTCCGGCGATTCCTTACTGCTTCGGTCCCGCGAGTGCCTGCTCCGACTCCGACTTCAGATCTTCAACGATCTGCCCCGGATTGCCCGCCGCCAGTCCCGCGTGCATCGCAGTGATAGTGCCATCCGGGCCGATCACGATGGTCATCGGGATGCCGCGCACTCCATACGCACGTGACACTGCGTCCTTACTGTCCAAGAGCAGCGGCATCGTGAACTTCTGCTCCCGCCACCATGCGCTTGCCTTTTCGTTGCGCTCGTCGACCGAACCGGGCTCCAGCGTGTTGACGCCGAAGACCCGAATCGCCTTGCCGCTGGAGGACGCCCACTTCGCAAACTCCTCGATGTAGGGAAGACCTCGCTTGCACGGTCCGCACCAGGTCGCCCAGAAATCGATGACCACGACCGAACCTCGCAGTGCACCCAACGACACGCTCGAGCCGTCCATCGCGGTCATGGTCCACTCGGGGCTCTTGTCGCCCACGGCGAGCGGCTTGGGCTGCAAGTCCTGGAAGCTCGTCACGATCGAGCGGGCTCCGCCAGTGGAGGTCGCAAGATCGACAGTGATCGGCGGGACGAGCGCGTCGGCGACGATCGGCTCGAACCCAAGGTCGAAGGAAACGACAAACCCTGCGGGGGCGCCATCGGGAGCGAACGCTGCCTGCATCCGCTTCACGAGCTTCGATGCACCATCGAATTGGACGACGACCGCGCCGTTGCTGCCTTCCAGCAGAAGTTCGGCGAGTCCGTCGGCCTCGCGAAGACCCGCGAACTGCGGCGTGACCAGCACGGCCATCGCGAGGTCCTGCACCGTGACTGATTGTCCGTATCGCAGAGCGAAATGCGGGACAGGCATCTGGAAGCCCGGCATCGCTACTTGCAAGGTGCTGTTGATGTTGCCAACGAGCGGCACCTGCAACGCGCGGTCGCTGGGCGTTTCCAGCACCACGGTGACTTTGTCACCGAGGGCCGTCATCGTCGCCCCGGCCAGACTGAGTTGTGCATCGGTTCCGGGTCCGAAGAAGAGACGGTAACTGTC
>JBBQCR010000336.1:0-4255 GCA_038318935.1 Phycisphaerales bacterium | reverse complement strand
CGGCACGTCGCGTTGCAGAGACCTCAGCCGAGACTGGGGTCGCTACTCATGGATAGCGTCGCGCGACTCTCTCCGCGCGATCGCTCTGACCTCTTCCGTGCAGCGGCGGAGGCGAAGGGCGTCACTGTCCAGATCATCGAGAAGGACTTCTGGGTCTGCTGGGTGCTGAAGCAGCTCTACTCGATGGATTCGGTTTCAGCCAAGCTCCTTTTCAAGGGCGGCACTTCTCTCTCGAAGGTATTCGGCGTGATCGAGCGAATGTCCGAGGACATCGACCTCGTCATCGATCGTAGGGAATTGAACTGCACGGGTGACCGTGATCCGGCGGCGCCGGAGCTTTCGAACAAGGAGCGAGAAAGACGCATCGTCGCGATGAAGCAGGCGGCAGCGACATTCGTCGGCGGACCGCTGTTCAGCGGCCTGCGAGAGAGATTCACAGAGGTACTTGGCCCACCGCCGAATGCTTGGTCGATCAACGCCGACGTCTCGAACCTCGACAACACGCTCGTCCTCTTTCGATACCCGACGCTCGAGCCTGCATCCACGTACTTGCGCCCGATGGTCCAACTTGAACTCGGCGCCCGCGGCGATCCGTGGCCTGCGGTGGACGGACAGGTCACGCCGTTTGCGGCTGAATTGATGCCGGAGCAGTTCTCCGATCCAACCGCGATGGTCAGGGCCATTACTGCGGAACGTACCTTCTGGGAGAAGGCGACGCTGTTGCATGCCATTGCGCAGCAAGACGCGGAGAAGGCGAAACGCGCGACGCCCGCTCGTCACTACTATGACCTCTACCAGTTGTGGGAGCACGGGCTCGGTCGCGCCGCTGCGAAGGACCGCAAGCTTCTCGCAGACGTGGTCCATCACAAGATCACCTTCTACCGCGACCCGAAAGCAAAGTATGAACGTGCCACTGCTGGCTCATTGCGACTCGTGCCCGACGAAAAGGTGGCGGCGGTCATTCGACCGGACTATGTCGCGATGGCCAACGAGATGATCTTCGGCGAGGCACCGGCGTTCGACGAAGTTCTTCGTGTGCTCGGGGATATCGAGAACGAGATCAACCGCTGACATCGAGAATTCGCGAGATCGCGTGACTCTGCGCGCGGCACAGCACTGTTGTTCGTAGGTGCGCCATCATGCGAGAGAGTGCGACGAACTACTGTGGCAATCCGAGGAGCAGCTTGATCGCATCTGAGGTCCGACACGACAATTCCACCGGACACTTACGTATCCATTCGTCGATCAAAGTAGTCTCCTGCTGCCGTCCCCGCTGCTCTCCTTCCGCAACCCCTTGCAACAAAGCACTCTCTTCAACCTTCATAACCCGGAGGTCGGCGGTTCGAGTCCGCCCATCGGCATTTTCGCGAAGCGTCGCATGATGACGCACCCTGTTGTCAGGTGGGCCGCCCAAAGCCCTGCGCCGCGAGGAGTTGAGCGGCGTGCTGTTTGAGGTTGGTGCGAGCCGATTCGCACCACTTCGCCTGCGGCCGCCGACTTCAACGCGATGGCGTTCGATCACCGACCTGCTCGCGAAACTACCCGCCGCGCGCTTCAGGAACATGGCGGCACATCAGCGATCGTCTGCAGCAGGGCACCGAATCCGTTCGGACAGTTGCCCGGCGACACATACGGACTCTGCGGGTTCGAGAGCAGGTGCAATCGCTGGTAGCTGCCGAGGTTCGGAACCGCGGGCAACCACGCCCATGCGGCTCGCATGAGGACGATGTGCGCTTTCCTGGCGATCGCGGCATCAACGAGGGCGATCGAGTAGGCCTGCGATGCAACACGAGGCGTGCTGCGATGGAAGTTGACGCTGTGATAAGGGAAGTACTCGATGCAGAGGACGTTCTGCGCGACTCGCTTGCGATCGGTACCTTGAATCAGTGGCTTCAGCCGCCGCGTCCACCATTCTTGGCCCGGCGAGGGCAGCCGCGGATCGAGGAGATAGAACGGATACTCGCTAGCCTCGTGGGCCAGATTCGCCCGAAGCGCTCCCGCGAACTCAGGCCGCGCGTGGACCTCCTCGTCACGCGGGTCGAATCCCGGGTTGAGGCCGAGCAGCACAACCGGCGCGTCGGGGCGGCCTATGAAAGGCTCGGGCAGCACACCGAAGTCGAATCGATGCTCCGGTCTCGACCGCGCAGCGAACAGGGAAAGGCGGTCGAGATCGTCCGGCAGCGCGAACGGAGGCTTCTGCGGTAACGCAGTCCATGGGTTGGCGGAAAAGGTTGCTTCGCTCACTGAGATGCTCTCAACGGTTTTGGATCGCGCGCGGGCGGACCGACGCGACTACTCAGCCGGCCCCGACACATTCGGGGTCCAGCACTTCGCTTGGGAGACTGTGAGCAAGGCCTGACGATTGCTGTTCGAACGGCGGACGTGATGACGTTCGCGACTCGAAGAGCGAAGAGCCAAGTCCCTTCCGCAGTTCCTTCAAGCGAGTCGACCAGTTGTTCGCCATTCGCACTCATCCGATGCCGTCAGCCCGCGCAGCCTTCTCCTGCGCAATGACCCTGCCGCAGAACTCCACGAGTTCGTGTTACGTGAGGTCGGATTTCGAATCATTGGTTCGCCACGAACAGAGATTGAATCGGGGATCCCCAAGGCCATCGTCGATGTGATCGACCGTCGGCTGGAGTGCCCTTGCCCTCTTGTAAGCCCGTCCTCCTAACCTCGACTGCTCGTTGGTGTAGGTTCCAAGTTGCGACCAATCGAGCTGCTCACCGGTGTATGCATCGATTCCGCCGCTTCGTTCCACGGCCTCTTCTTTGGCCCGTCGGTCGTTGCCAACACTTCTGAGACACCCATGAGAAAGAGTCACTAAGCAGCGGCGCATCCGTGATGCACGTCCGACGTGCGAACCATCCTCCGGTCGACCGCATCCGGGCTCCATGCGCAGCAGCGGCAACACTCAGCTCCGTGACGCGGGAGCCGCTCGCTCTATCGGAACGATTGCGTCGTCGACCTCTCGTCGCGGCAACAGCTCAACCGACAATCGGCGTCGATCAAGCGTCCGTCAGAGTTCTCAGGGCTTCGTCTCGCGCCCACTCTTCAGCGCCGCGATCTCCCGCAGCATCGCTTCCATGCGCGACTGAAGATCCGCAACCGGGTCCGGCTCTTGCGTTGTGGCGCGTTGGCCGCTCGTCCGCTCGCTGGCTCCTGGCGCCGTCCACGGAAAGCCGGTCGTGGATGGCCATGAGAAGCCGCTCGCGGGTGGTGTGCCGATCGGTCCGACCCCCTTCATCATCTGCGCGAACCAACCCGTCGCCATCGAGCGGAGCATCTGCTCGCTGGCGCGAATCATCAGATGCACTACTTCAGGCGGAATCGCGGCGAACTTCTCGGGGCCACGTTCGATCAGGGCCTGCATCAGGACGAGATTGGTGATGTCCGCGCCGGTCCGGCTGTCCGTCACACAGACAGTGTGCCCCGCGACGACGAGGTCGTAGAGCTCTTCGTGGGTGAGGTGGCAACTCCGCGTCCGGTCGTAGAGCCGCCGGTTCGGATACTTCTTCACCTGAAGGAGTTGCGGGGTGGAGCGTGGATCGGGCATTGGCTGTGTGGGCTGTCGAACTCGTCCTGACGCCGCTGCACTAAGTCTATCGCGATCCGCGGGGGTGAGAAGCCCTTTGATCGAAGTATCGTCCCAGAACTCCTGTTGATCCAGCGTTCTTGCCACGCTCGACGATGATTGCCACTTTTGTGCGTTCGGATACTTCGTCTTGACGATGCACTACACAGACGCTATTCTGTGATCTCGCATCGCCTGTCTTGTCGCCGGACCGCCCTCGGGCGGCCGGACCGACTTCCACCGATATCCAGACTTCATTCGACACCAAGGACACGACCATGAACGCCGCCACTACGAACGCCAACACCAACGTCAAGAACCCGACCACCAACGTCAACGCCCAACCGGCTGCTGCGGCGCAAGCGTGCTGCCAAGGCGTCAATGACGCATTCAAGGCGGGCATCGACGCGAATCAGAAGATGTTCGGCGCGTTCGCCGACGCCTGCAGCAAGAGCTGGAGCGCGTTTGGCATCACGATGCCGACCATGAACAACATGAACAACATGAACAACATGAACAACATGCCCGGCATGAACAGCATGCCCAACATGATGAACATGATGAACATGATCAACATGGACGCCTTCACCGCCCCGATGAACGCTCTTCCCGCCACCTTCGAGAAGATGACCAAGTCCATGAACAGCCTCGTCGACGCGAACGCCCGTTTCGTCACCGAGT
>JBBQCR010000335.1:0-4256 GCA_038318935.1 Phycisphaerales bacterium | reverse complement strand
ACGAACGCCCGCGGACTTCTTTACGATGGACTCCAATCATGGCCCTTTCCGACCTCCCGTCCAGCGAGTCGAGCAGCCCGGTCGGCCCAGCACCCGCAGTTGGGGCAGCGCCCGTGGGAACGCCGACGGTGATGGCTCCGCTCTGTTCGGTGTTCCGGCGGTTTCTCAAGAGCCAGCAGTTGAAGTACACGCCGGAGCGAGCGGACATCCTCGGGGCGATCATCGAGTTCGGTGACGTCTTTGAGGCCGAGGAACTGCTTCTGCGCATGCGCACGCAGGGACACGACGTCTCGAAGGCCACGATCTACCGGACGATCCATCTGCTGCAGGACGCCGGCATCATTACGCAGGCGCTCTTTGACAGTAAGCAAGCGCACTACCAGCTCATCTATGGCAAGGCGCCGCGCGACTTCATGATCTGCATGAAGACCGGCACCTTGGTGGAGTTCACGAGCCCCGAACTGATCGCGCTGCGCGACCGAGTCTGCCGGGAACTCGGATGGACGCCGGTTGGTCACCGTTTTCAGATCTACGCGATCAGCCCGGCATCGACAGCGCGCACCAGCGACGATCCCGACGAGGTCGCCGAGGCCGCCGAGGAATAACGCTTCGGGTCATTCGCTGAGCTCGTCGTCGGTGTCGACCGGCCGCGACACCGTGTAACGGCCACCGAACCAGCGCCCAAGATCCGCCAGTCGGCATCGCGACGAGCAGAACGGAAACGTCGCCACGTCGGTCGGTACTGCGGTTCGGCAACTCGGGCAGCGACCGTCACGCGACTTCGGCGCAGGCGTGAACATGGCAAGCGCGTCGCTCAACCGCCGCCGGGCATTAGGGTCGCGGCGTCGGTCGTCAACGGTAACACGGCGATTGCCATCAACGTCGTGCTCAAGCGTCACGTCGATGCGCTCGGCGGGCAACGCTCGAGCGATGCGTGACGCCCACTCAATGGCCACAACGCAGTGATCGCGACGAAGGAGTTCGTCCCAGCCGATCGTCTCCAACTCATCCTCGGTGCGCACGCGCCACGCGTCGATATGCACCAGATCGGCCAACAAAAGGTCAGCATGGTCGGCGTCGCCGACTCGTCGCGCCTGCCGATGCTCGACGCTGACGACGAAGGTGGGACTGGTGATCGCGTCAGGATCGATGCCAAGGCCAGCCGCGAGTCCGCGCACGAAACGGGTCTTGCCGGCACCGAGCTCCCCTTCGAGTGCAATCACGGCGGAGTGGCTCGGAGTCGCCAGCACCCCTGCCGCCATGCACTCACCGATACGGCGCGTGTCTCGCTCGGAAGTACTGATCCGTTCCCACGGCAGTGGCGTCTCGGACTCGGTCGAAGACTGGCTCATGTCGTCAATGCTCCCAGCCGAGGCCGCTCGCGTCGAGTTGGGCCGGGCCGTCGCGAACGATCACCGAAGGCTGGCGCGGACCTCGGGCCTGAACCGAGCCGATGCGGGTGACTGGGGTGCCGGCGATCGTGCCGGGTACTTCTCCAGATGCAGTGAAAAGGAGTTCGTAGTCCTCGCCATCAGTGAGGGCGCTGCGCCACGTGATGCCGTCGTTGGTCGGAATCCTCGACGCGTCCAGTTCGATCGTGCAGTGTGCGGTCGACTCCCACTCCATCAGGTGGCCGGCGTCGCGACCCAATCCGTCGCTGATGTCAATCATCGCGTGCAGTCGATCACCGAGGTCCTTGAGTAGCGCGATCCCTTCGCGCAGTCGAGGCTCAAACGTGAGGTGCCGACCGCCGCCGTCGCGATTGAGGCTTCCGCCGAGACGCCCCGTCACGTACACGCCGTCGCCGATCCGAGAACCGTCGCGAGTCACAGCGCGAGCGCCGATCCATGCCGGCGACGCGAGGATCGTGACCGAACACACTAGCGGCGCGTGATCGTCCGCGTGCGTGGCCAAGTCCCCGCCGATGAGCGGACAACCGAAGAGATCGGCGGTTGCGCGCAGTCCCTCGAAGAGTTCGAGTGCTCGGGCGGTGCCGTAGCGTTTCGGGAGGGCGACCGCGACGACCGTCGCAGTTGGATGCGCCGCCATCGCGGCGACGTCGCTGAGGTTCCGCGTGATGGCCTTGCGCCCGACAAGCGCTGGTTCAGTGTCGACGGTCACATGGCGCCCTTCGATGACCTGGTCGACGGCGATCAGCGCGATCGGATCGCCAGTTCGGATGACCGCCATGTCATCACCCGGTGGCACCAGCACATGACTCGGAAGGAGCATGTTCTTCGCAAAGACCGAGCGAAGAAGATCAAACTCGCGCATGCTGATCTCGCTTGGCATGCTGCGGCTCGGGACGGAGCATCGACAACAGAAGCTCGGCATTCCTGCGAGTCGCTCCCTGGTGCTGACGGATCACGTCCCGGCCGCGGCGCGCCAATTCGCGGCGTTCCAGTGGATCGGCGAGCAGCCGTGCAACCGTGGTACGCAACGCGCTGGCCTCTACCTCGACGATGCCCTGGCCTTGGCGCAGCGCCTGCATCGTTTCCTTGAAGTCGCCGCTGCGTGGGCCGATCACCACCGCCTTGCCGAGCGCCACCGGTTCCATCATGTCCGAACCATGCAGTCGGCCGAAGGACCGACCGACGATCACGATGTCGGCCAGCACGTATGCCTTGCGCAGGTCGCCGATGGTGTCGAGGAGAAATCGCCCGCTCGGACTGCCGCAGTCGTTGCGGCTGCGACGGGCGCACGGACCGAGCGATGCGGCAACCTCGTCGAACCATTCTGGTTTCCGCGGTGCAATCAAGAGTTGCACTCCTTCGGGCAGGGCGTCGGCGATCAGCGATTCTTCCCCAAGCGAGGTTGATCCGGCGACGACGAGCGGCTTCGTGCGATCGATTCCAAAGGTCCGCGCGAGGTCATCGCTTCCGGCGACGGTTTCAGCGATCTCCGCGGTGTCCCACTTCATCGTGCCACCGACGACGACGTCTCTCGCCGGAGCGCCAAGCGCGAGAAAGCGAGCGGCGTACTCCTCGGATTGGGCGCTCACGGCACTGAGGCGACGGAACATCGGCGCGACGAGCGCTCGCACGCGGCGGTAGCGACGAAAGCTGCGCTCGCTCAGTCGACCGTTAATGACGACGACTGGAACGCCGCGCCGGTTGCAACTGGCGGTGAAGTTGGGCCAGACTTCCAGCTCGACGAGTGCGACCAAATCGGGGCGCACCGCGTCGAGAAATCGCTCAACCGCACCGGACAGGTCGAAGGGATACCGAACGACGCGGTGTTTCGCCGAGAAGAGTGATGACGCGCGGGCGAACCCGGTGTCGGTGGTGGCCGCGATGACGACCTCCGGTGCGGTCGCGTCGCTCGCCAGCGCATCCACCAGCAGGCGAATCGCGTTGACTTCCCCGACCGAGACGGCGTGCAGCAGGATGCGCTTACGGAGCGGCACTTCGAGCGGCGGTCGCACATTGCCAAAACGAGCCGACCAGTCCGTGCGGAGCTTGCCGCTGCGTCCCATGCGCCAGAGCCACACCGGACTCGTGACCACAGCCGCGGCGCCGTAGGCGACGTCGAGGGAGTGATTGGCGAGCGATCGAGGAGTGGGCATCGGAGGACCGCCGTGATTCCGCCGTGATTCCGCCGTGATTCCGGGGCGTCAACAACAACGACAGTGAGCCCGCTTCACGCCGCCGCGTGATTGCTGCCCCAGACCGCTGTCGCGGAGAGCAGTCAGTTCTTCTTCGCGGTCTTCAACTGATTGGTGAGGAGCGCTCGCATGAACTTTTCGTTCTGCACCCCTACGGCGACGTCGATGATCTCGCCGCGTCGGCTCACGTAGACGACTTGCGGAGCGCTGTTGGATTTCTCCCGGCGTGCGACGATCGATCGGAACTCCGGTGTGGCGATGAGATCGCGCACGCGCGAGTTCGCGGGGTTGCGGGCAGGATTGTTGGCCAGCCAGCGCTTCACCACCGGAGCCCCGCCCTCGTCGACCGAAACCCCCACGAAGACGACATCGGGGAACTCGACACTCAACGTGTGCATCAGGTCGCGCTGGGCGCGGCACGGTCCACACCACGTGGCCCAAAGTTCGATCACCATCGGTTTGCCCACTGCGTCAACGAGGTCGACCGATGCGTTGTCGAGGTTCTTGTAAATCGCGCCGTGCATCACGCCTGGTTTCGGGGCTGCTGCTGCGTCGGACGCGTCAGGGCTGCTGGGTTTGGGATTGGGATTGGGGTTGGCGGGCGAGGTTGGACCAGCAGGAGCGGCCGGTGGCACAACGGGTGACGTCGGCG
>JBBQCR010000334.1:0-4265 GCA_038318935.1 Phycisphaerales bacterium | reverse complement strand
CACGCGCACCGATCGAACGTCGAACGAATGATGTGGATCCCAAGACCACCGGGGCGAACTTCAGTCAGGTCGCGCGGGACGAGTGTGCGCGGATCGACCTGCTCGCCTTCGTCCTCAAGTTCGATGCGAAGTCCACCACCGTCAAGTTCGTGGAGCCGAAGCGTGATCGGTCCGTCCTCGCGATTGCGGTAGCCGTGGCGAATTACATTGGCGACGGCCTCGTCGACCGCAAGAGCGATGCGACCGCCGCGATCCTCGTCGAATCCGACCGTTGCGGCGAAGCGCTCGACGCAGGCACGCACCGACGCGAGATTCTCCGCGTGGCTCAAGAACCGAAGTTCGACGGATCGGGCGCTCGCGTCACTCATCGGCTCGCGACCTCCACGCCGTCGGGCGCACCGGCCCACGTCACCCATGCAGGGATCGCAGCGACCCGCTCCGCCTCCGCTGCGTCCCAGCGATAGCCGCGACTCGTTCCGGTGATTTCGGTCAGCGCCATGATGGCCACGAATCGAAGCAACTCGTCGTCGGATCGAAGTGACTCGACAATTCCGACGCGGGTTGCAGAAGGCAGCGGCTGCGGGTCGCGCCGCCACGCGCGGGTCGTCTCCTCGATCGCGTCAATGCGGCTGCCCGGATCAGCGCTGTCGAAGCCGCCCGAGCGGGTCGACGCGCAGCCCGAGACGATCGCGACGCTCAGCCCCGCCAGCAGGAGGCCTTGGACCGAGATGGTTTGCCTTCGACTCCGCACGATACGCAGGATACCGGGTGCCTCGCCCTCGCGACGGCACGATCCCTCCGACGCTGCGAGACTCCCCGGGCTGGTCGGCGAATGGTGTTACATTGTTTCGCTTTTCCCATCGCGGGTCCCATCGCGGGTCCCATCGCAGGTCCAATCGCAGGAAACCTGAAGACATCGGAGTCCTCATGAGCACTGGTCACGATCAGCCCGAAACCGTCCTCATCCTCGACTTCGGCAGTCAATACGCACAGTTGATCGCTCGTCGGGTCCGGGAAGCGGGGGCTTTCAGCCTCCTGATGGCGCCGAGCACCCCGATTGACAAGCTCCGCGCCCTGAACCCTAAGGCGATCATCCTGTCCGGCGGCCCTTCGAGCGTGACCGAACATGGTGCGCCACGCTGCGACCCCCGCCTCTTCGAACTGAAGATTCCGGTCCTGGGCATTTGCTACGGCATGCAGCTCGCCTGTCAGATGCTCGGGTCGACGGTGACGCAAGCCCCCGCTCGCGAGTATGGCCGGACGCGCCTGGCGATCGGCGATGCGACCGATCTCCTCAAGGGGATCCCCGCGAACACCAGCGTGTGGATGAGTCACGGCGATCAGGTCACCGACCTGAGCGCTGAATTCACACCGCTCGCATCGACTCCGACCTGTCCGTTCGCCGCGGTGCGGCACGCCGGCGGTCTCTTCTTCGGAGTGCAGTTCCACCCTGAAGTGACGCACACGCCCCATGGTGTCGACCTTCTCCGAAACTTTCTCTACAACGTCTGCGGCTGCACCGGCACCTGGCGCATGAAGGACTTTCTGGACGCCGAGTGCGAGCGGGTGCGACAGCAGGTCGGCTCGGGGCGCGTGCTCTGCGGTCTCTCCGGAGGCGTCGACAGCGCGGTGACCGCGGCTCTGATCGCCAAGGCGATTGGCAAGCAACTCACCTGCATCTTCGTCGACAACGGTCTGCTGCGGAAGAAGGAGCGCGACCTTGTCGAGGATACCTTTCGCGACCACTTCGACATCGATCTTCGGGTCGTCGATGCAGAGAAGGAGTTTCTCGGCGATCTCGAGGGGATCATCGATCCGCAGGAGAAGCGCCGCCGCATCGGACACCGATTCATCGACGTCTTCAAGAAGGCCGCCGAGGAAGTCGCGGCCGACGGCAAAGGCAAGTTCACGTTCCTCGCACAGGGAACCCTGTATCCCGATCGCATCGAGAGCGGTCAGAGTCACGCCGGTACGGCGGCGAACATCAAGCTTCACCACAACGTCGGAGGACTTCCGGAGCAGCTTGGCTTCGATCTCGTCGAACCGCTGAAGGACCTCTTCAAGGACGAAGTGCGCACGCTCGGTGAAGTGCTCGGGTTGCCGCCGCACATGGTGTGGCGACATCCGTTCCCGGGTCCGGGTCTGGCGGTGCGAGTGATCGGCGACATCACGAAGCCGAAACTCGAACTGCTGCGTGACTGCGACGAAATCCTTCTGGAGGAGATCGTCGCGAACAATCTGTATCGCTCGACGAACCAGGTCTTCGCGGTGCTCTTGCCAGTGCGTTCAGTCGGCGTGATGGGAGACGGCCGCAGCTACGACTCGGTCGTCGCGGTGCGGGCCGTCGAGACGCAGGACTTCATGACCGCCGATTGGGCCCGCATTCCCTACGACGTGTTGGCGACGATCTCCAACCGGATCATCAACGAGGTCAAGGGCGTGAATCGTGTGGTCTACGACATCAGCTCAAAGCCGCCGGCGACGATTGAGTGGGAGTGAGAGGGCGAGTCCCGCCATGAGTTGGTTGGGGCATGATGAAGATCGACGTTGGTCGCGGTGCGCTGGCCAGCGCGTGTCCCGGCTGTGTTTCGCCGTCGGCGTCCAGTGCGCGGCGAACGGCCATTGATTGCCATGCCCGAATACCTACATGCGTGCCTCGATGCTGGAGGGGCTGTCATCCCCAGAGCGACCGTCACCGCCGGCACAAGGGTGTTGGGGATGGATGAGTCCAAGGTGAACGACCTGAACAGAACGCGTGAGTCATTCATATCGATGCGATGCGGCGCGTCGGAGTGAGCATGTTGATCATGCTCATCATGATGATCATGCTCATCATGCTGCCCCGCGCGTGGCGTCCTGGTGACCGTCGGGCCACTCGAATCTTTGCGCGTTCACTGTCGCGCGATCGTCATCTTCTCTCCATTCGCACAGCGAGTCTTCGCCCGATCCTCGCGCTCGGGTCGGATCCTGTGGTCGCCCTCGATCGCGGACCGTTCGCGTCCGCGCGAGGCCGGAGACCAGCGTCATGCTTCCCAACACCGTTCCTGTCCGCGCGGCCATTGCCGCAATCCTGATCACCCTGCCGACGGCCCTGGCGTCGGCGGCCGACACGCTCACCGGTCGTGCGGTCCTGCCGGCCGCCACCTACGCCGATGGCCCCACCTCGGGGCAGCAAATCGCCGGCCCAATCGTGAACGGAGTCGCTGTTCCGTTCCTCAACAAGCAACCCGTGCAGGGTTTCTCGGCGATTCTCGATAACGGAGACGGCACCTATCTCGTCATGTGCGACAACGGATTCGGCGGGCTCGAGAACTCGTCGGACTTCCGCCTCCGCTGCTACAACATCAAGCCGAACTGGGAAACGGCGCGAGGCGGTTCGGGCACGGTCGAAGTACAGAGCTTCATCGAACTGCACGATCCTGATCATCACATCCCGTTCACCATTACCAATCACTTTTCGATCGATCGTCCTCTCACCGGTGCGGACTTCGACATTGAGTCGGTGCGCCGCGCTCCGGACGGGACCTTGTGGTTCGGCGACGAGTTCGGACCATTCTTGGTGCACACCGATGCGCAAGGCAAGGTTCTTGAGGCACCCATCGCACTGCCCGACTTCGACAACCCGGGTCTTGAGATCCGCGCTCCTCAGAATCCGTTGAACGAAGAAGCATCAGCGGTACGGATCATGAACGCGATGCGGAGCCATGCGTTCGCGCACGGTGCGACCCGAACGCCGGTCTTCTCGCCCTGGCATGTCATGCTGGCTGACAACAATCCGGCGACGTTCATCGACAATCGCGCTGCTCCGCCCGCGGGAAGCGGTCTTGCGGCCGCTTCGAGCGAGATCTTCAACATCGGCTCGCTGAAGAACGCGGGTTACGACACCGTTCCGTACACCGTAAACGTTGCGGCGCGGATGACCGCCCTGATGCAGGCAAAGGTGCGAGGGATCATCTCCGACAACCCGCTGATTCTCTACGCGACCGTCGCTGCGTTCGATGCCAACAACGACGGCATCGCCGGGGACTACCTCCTTGCGGACGGTCGCATCGACGCCGCGAAGATCGACGCCCAGGGACATCGCGGCGCGCGAGCTTTGCGTCCCGAGAACACACTCCCGGCGATGGAAGCGGGGCTCGATGCGCTGGTCACGACGCTTGAGACCGACTGCGGCGTTACCTCAGATGGCATTCCACTGCTCGACCACGATCCGCATGTGCAGTCGTCGAAAGTTCGACGCGCCGATGGGCAGCCGTATGAATTCG